>JANQIO010000220.1 GCA_028282105.1 Halieaceae bacterium
CGGCATGATCCCATGGTTACTGGTGGCGGGGCTGGTATGCGAGCGCGAGGCGCCATTGTCGGCGCTGGTGGCCGAACGCATGGCGGCCTATCCCTGCAGTGGGGAGATCAACCGCGAGGTGGAAAACCCCGCCGCCTTGCTGGCGCAGATGGAAGACCGCTATGCCGCAGGTGCCGACAGCGTTGACCATACCGACGGGCTGAGTGTGAGCTTCGCGGACTGGCGCTTCAACCTGCGCATGTCCAATACCGAGCCAGTGGTTCGGCTAAATGTGGAAAGTCGCGGCGATGAGGGGTTGATGCGCGAGAAGACCAAGGAACTGCTCGCGCTGATCGACGCCTGAACTCGAGTGACGGTTGTGGCAGGTTGTTAGAGGCGACCGTCGACCAGCTCTGAGGGCAGGATGTAGGTGGCGTCGTACAGCACGCCACCCTCTCGGCAATAGCCGCGAATCTGCTCCGGCCCCAGGGCCCGGAATTCACTGTGCCCTACCGCCAGTATGACCGCTTCGTAGTCGCTGCCGGGCGCCTCCACCAACTCCAGCCCCAATTCGCGCCGGGCTTCGTCTGCATTGACCCGTGGGTCCCATACGCTGACCCGGGCATTGCAGCCGGATAGCTCGGCAATAATGTCAGCGACCAGGGTGTTGCGGATATCGCTGCAGTTGGGCTTGAAGGCCACTCCCATGACCAGAATTTCGGCATCGACAACGTGCAGTCTGCGCTGGGTCATCATATGCATGACCTCAGCGGCCACCTGCTTGCCTATCTGGTCATTGAGGCGCCTGCTGGCGGATATGATTTCCGGGAAATAGCCCGCCTGGTTGGCGCGATGCACCAGGTAGTAGGGATCCACGCCAATGCAGTGGCCGCCGACCAGGCCCGGTCGAAAGGGCAGGAAGTTCCATTTGCTGCCAGCGGCGGCCAGTACTTCCTCGGTATCGATCTCCAACTGTTTAAAAATCTGGGCGAACTCGTTGGTCAGCGCGATGTTAACGTCGCGCTGGGTATTCTCGATCACCTTGGCGGCCTCGGCCACGCGGATACCGCTCACCGGGAAAGTACCGGCGCTGACGATCTGGCGGTACAGCGCATCCACGGCTGCCGCGGTGTCGGGCGTGGAACCGGCCGTAATCTTGATGATATCGGCAAGCTTGCGTTCCGCATCACCCGGGTTGATGCGCTCGGGGCTGTAACCCACGAAGAAGTCCTTGTTGAACCTCAGCCCTGATGCCCGCTCGAGGATGGGGACGCAGTATTCCTCGGTGCAGCCGGGATAGACCGTGGATTCGTAAATCACGATGCTCCCCGGCTTCAGTGCCTCTCCGATCATGCCGCTGGCGGCGCCGAGCGGGTGCAGGTCCGGGCGCCGATCCCGATCGATGGGTGTCGGGACCGTGACGATGAAAATGTCATTGCCGGCCAGGCTGGCGACGTCGGCGCTGAACCGGGCGGCGGTGTCCGCCAGTTCGGCAACCGGGACTTCACCGCTGCTGTCGTGGCCACTTTGTAACTGCGCCACTCGCTCGGGGTTGATATCGAAACCCAGTGTGGGCTGGTGTTTGGCCAGCGCCAGGGTGAGCGGCAGCCCCACGTAGCCGAGGCCCAGCACCGCTACGCGTTGTTCATCCGTGGGCGGCTTAGTCATGGCGTATCCCGGCTAGCGCGGCGTCCGTGGAAGGGTCGAAGCGCTGGCCAGAGCCATCGAGGGCTGCAAAGATCTCCGCCCCCATCTCCTTACCCAGTTCCACGCCCCATTGGTCGAAGGAATTGATCTGCCAGATTCGGCCGCTGCAGAAGGTCTTGTGCTCATACAGCGCCAACAGTGCACCGAGACTATAAGGTGTCAGCGCCTCACAGCTCAGGGTCGAGCTGGGGCGATTGCCGGGGATCACCAGATGCGGCGCCAGTTCTGCAGCGCGCTCCGCGTCCGTGCCGCGTGCTGTCAGCGAGCGCTGCGACGCCACAAGATCGCGGCCCAGCATAAGCGCCCGCATCTGGCTCAAACCGTTCGCCAGCAGCCTGGATTTTCCCTCGGACGCGCCCGTGTCTCCGGTGATAAGGACGAAGTCGACCGGGCACAACACTGTGCCCTGGTGCAGAAGCTGGTGGAAGGAGTGCTGGCCGTTGGTGCCTACATCTCCCCAGAGGATGGGGGCGGTGGCGTAGCCCAACGCCTGACCGCTGTGATTCACCGACTTGCCGTTGCTCTCCATGGACAGTTGCTGCAGGAAGGCCGGCAGGCGGGCGAGCTGTTGCTGGTAGGGGATCACGGCATGCACCTGGGCGCCCATAAAGTTCACGTACCAGATTTCCAGCAGGCTCAGCCACAGGGGCATATTGTCCCTGGCCTCTGCGCTGTGGAAATGCTGGTCCATGGCGTCGGCCCCGGCCAGCAGTTCCTCGAAACGCGGCATACCGATCGCGAAGGCGATACTCCAGCCAATGGCGGACCACAGCGAATAGCGGCCACCCACCCAGTCCCACATGGGCAGAATGTTGGCCGCGGGGATGCCGAACTCGCGCGCCGCCTCCAGATTGGTGCTGACGGCCAGAAAATGCTGGGCCAGACCGTCTTCCGGGATGCCCGCATCCAGCATCCACTGGCGCGCGCTGCGGGCGTTGTAAAGCGTCTCTTCAGTGCGTAGCGTCTTTGAGCAGACGATAAACAGGGTGCTGTGTGGGTCCAGCCCGGTGAGCACGGCGTTGAGGTCGGCCGGGTCAACATTGGCGCAGAACCGCACGTCGATGCCGGGCACCCTGAAGCCGCCCAGGGCCTCGACGACCATGCGCGGCCCGAGGTCGGAACCGCCGATGCCGATGTTGACAATAGTGCTGATGCGCTGGCCGCGGTGGCCGACGTGGCTGCCGTCGTGAACGCGCTGGACCCACTGGCCCATGCGTGACTTGCATTCAGCCACCTCGGCGTACTCCCGCTCCAGCCCTGGTGGCGGCGCCTGCGCCCGCAGCAGAGTGTGCAGCACAGCACGACCTTCGGTGTGATTCAGAGGGCTGGCGCTGAACAGGGCGTCGCGGTCTTCCAGCACCCTGGCGTCTGCAGCGAGTTCCAACAGGGTGGCTGCGCTTTCGTCCTGGAGCAGGTGTCGGGAAAAATCCAGCCGCCAGCCCGCCGCCTCTGCCTTGAAGCGGTCGACTCGCGTCGAATCCTGCTCAAGCAGGGATGCGATAACCGCCTGACGGTCTCGCGCTGCCAGGGCCTCCAGCTTGCCGGCGATAGCCGGATGGGGGAAGTCCGCCGTTCCGGCGCTCGTTGCTGTCATTGCCGCATCCCTGGACGTTTTGCGGGAGTATAGGAAGCGCCCACGGGCAGCGCAATTGAAGGCTAGTGGTCTCGCGCGAGGGCGAGGTGGGCAATAGCGGCCATGGCGTCCCGACAGTCATTGGCAGGCAGGCACTCCAGTGCTGCGAGGGCGTTGGCCTGGTACTGTGCCGCCAGCCCGCGGGCGTAGTCGAGCGAGCCGTTGCGTTTCACGGCGGCCAGTACGGCGTCGATCTCGCTGGCATCCTTGTCGCGAATAGCGCGCGTCACCAGTGCCTGTTCGTCGCTGGTGCCGTGCCTCAGCACGTGGATCAGCGGTAGGGTGGGCTTGCCTTCGTTGAGGTCGTCACCGACGTTCTTGCCCATGATTTCCGGGTCACCCTCGTAGTCCAGCACATCGTCGATGATCTGGAAGGCAATGCCAACGTGCTGCCCGAAATCCGCCAGCGACCGACCGAATTCTTCGCTGCGGCCGCACAGTGCACCGGCACCGTAGCAGGCCGAGGCAAACAGGATCGCCGTCTTGCGGCGAATCACATCCATGTAGTCGTTCTCGCCGGTAGACGGGTCGCCGGCGCGTACCAGCTGCAACACCTCTCCGGCGGCTATTTCATTGGTGGTGTTGGCCATGTCGCGCATGATGTCCATATTGCCGATGGCTACCATCAGCTGGAAGGCGCGAGAGTAGAGGAAGTCCCCCACTAAAACGCTGGGCGCATTGCCAAATTCGGCATTGGCTGTGGGCCGGCCCCGGCGCAGGGCAGACAGGTCCACCACGTCATCGTGCAGCAGGGTAGCGGTGTGAATGAACTCCACAACCGCAGCGAACCTGATGTGATCCTCGCCCTGGTAACCGCAGCACCTGGCAGCCAGCAAAGCCAGCAAGGGCCGCAGGCGTTTACCGCCGGCCTCGACAATGTAGTGCCCGATGTTTTCCACCAGTCCTACATCTGATTCCAGATTGGCCACGATCAGGGCGTTTACGGCCTCGACATCGTCGAGCACCGGTGCCCGGATGGCCTGGACTGGCGATTCAGGGGTGTTGGAAGGTGCGAGCATGCGGCTTTTTCCGGCTGTTGGGCTGGGTAATATAGTGGTTCGTAAGTCATTGTGACATATAGAATTAGCGCTTGCCTGTACCAGTTAAAACCAGTAAACTCGCCGCCCTCGAGAGCCACGGCCGTGCCGTGGATTGTCGGTTGGGCGGTGATTAGCGGTAAACAAGTGGTAGACACGCTGTAAATAGCCGCCCAGATAGCAGTAAAGACCCAGTGCCGAGCTCTGCCCCCGTATCAGCATGCGGGCTTCGAAATGACAGCGAGACGGCGAACTAGAGGAAGCGACAATGTACGCAGTAATTGAGAGCGGTGGTAAGCAACACCGCGTCGAAGAGGGCGAAACCCTCAAGCTGGAAAAGATTGAAGCGCCCACCGGGGACAGCATCGAGTTCGATCGCGTCCTGATGGTAGGCAGCGGTGAAGGCGTAAAGATCGGCACGCCACTGGTCGATGGTGGCAAGGTGACCGCCGAGGTTGTGTCCCACGGCCGCCATGAGAAAGTCAAGATCATCAAGTTCAACCGCCGCAAGCACCACCGCAAGCAGGCGGGTCACCGTCAGTGGTACACCGAGGTCAAGATCACCGGCATCAGCGGCTGATCCGGAACACGACCTGGAGATATAGGAGATAGACAATGGCTCACAAGAAAGCAGGTGGTAGCACTCGTAACGGACGCGATTCCGAAAGCAAACGCCTTGGCGTCAAGCGCTACGGTGGTGAGCAGGTGAAAGCAGGCAACATCCTGGTTCGCCAGCGCGGCACCCGCGTCCATGCCGGTGAAAATGTCGGCTGCGGCAAGGACCACACCCTGTTCGCCACCGCCGATGGTGTCGTACAGTTCGTGACCAGAGGCCCGCAAAAGCGTAAGTACGTGCAGGTGGTCAGCGCCTGAGACCCGCACCGCTAACAGCATCGAGAAAGGGGCCCCATGGCCCCTTTTTTGTTGGTCGAGTTGTTGGCCGGGAGCGCACCGGAGTAGCCGCATGAAATTCGTCGACGAGACAGCAATCAGTGTACAGGCCGGCAAGGGTGGCAACGGCTGCCTGAGCTTTCGCCGCGAGAAGTACATTGCCAAGGGCGGCCCTGACGGCGGTGACGGCGGTGACGGCGGCAGCGTCTACCTGGAAGCAGACAGTGCGCTGAATACCCTGGTCGACTACCGCTATGTGCGCCACTACGCGGCGCAGAACGGTGAGCCGGGGCGCGGCCGCAATTGCACCGGTAAGAGCGGCGACGACCTGGTGCTAAAAGTACCGGAAGGCACTACGGTGCTGGATGAAGACAGCGGCGAGGTGCTCGGTGATCTGTCAGAGGCCGGCCAGCAGTTACTGGTCGCGCGGGGTGGTTTCCACGGTCTCGGGAATACTCGCTTCAAGTCCTCGACCAATCGCGCCCCGCGTCAGACGACTCACGGCACCGAGGGCGAGCGCCGTAATTTGAAGCTGGAGCTGAAGGTACTGGCAGATGTCGGCTTGCTGGGCCTGCCGAATGCCGGCAAGTCCACCCTTATTCGCGCGATATCCGCCGCCAAGCCCAAAGTAGCCAACTACCCTTTCACCACTCTGGTACCCAATCTTGGGGTAGTCAAAGTGCAGGCACACCGCAGCTTTGTGGTAGCCGACATACCGGGCCTGATAGAGGGCGCCTCCGATGGCGCTGGCCTGGGTATTCGCTTCCTGCGCCACCTCACGCGCAATCGTATTCTCCTGCACCTGGTTGATGTGGCTCCCTTTGACGGCACTCGGCCGGTCGACAATGCCCTGGCTATCACCCGTGAGTTGGAGCGCTTTAGCCCGGCGTTGGCGCAGCTCGAGCGTTGGCTGATCCTCAACAAAACCGATCTTGTCGACACCGAGCAGCTGGCATCGGTGCGCGGCGAGCTGCTGGAGGCCCTGGACTGGTCTGGACCGGTCTATGAGATTGCCGCGATCTCCGGCACAGGCACCGATGTGCTCTGCGGTGACCTGATGAGCCGCCTTGAGGAACTGCGCACCCTGGAGGCAGAGGACCCGGACGCCGCGGCCGCGGAACGGGAACGCCAGCTGGCCCTGCAGGCTGAGGCGCGTGCGCGCATCGCGGAGTTGCGTCGGCAGCGCAAGGCCTCTGCTGCGGAAGAGGCTGATGGCGACGGCGACTTCGATGACGACGACTTTGACGATGGCTTTGACGATGACTACGACGTGGATGTCGAATATGTCCCCTGACGCCTCCCGGCAGAGCCTCCGCTCGGCAGGTCGCTGGGTGATCAAGGTGGGTAGTGCGCTGCTCACTAACGACGGCCGGGGCCTCGACCGGCAGATGATCACAGAACTGGCGGCAGGCATGGCCGGCTTGCGCCGGGCGGGCCGCGAAGTGGTGTTAGTTTCCAGCGGTGCGGTGGCTGCCGGCATGCTGCGGCTTGGGTGGGAAGAAAGGCCCCACGAATTGCACAAGCTGCAGGCGGCCGCGGCCGTTGGCCAGATGGGCCTGGTACAGCGCTATGAATCCGCCTTCCAGGCATACGACCTGCACACGGCCCAGGTGCTGCTGGATCACGACGACATCTCTGCCCGAGACCGTTACCTGAATGCCCGCAGCACCCTGACTACCTTGCTGGACCTGGGGGTGATTCCCGTGGTTAACGAGAACGATACCGTCGTCACCGACGAAATTCGTTTCGGAGACAACGATACCCTGGCGGCGATGGTCGCCAACCTGATAGATGCCGACGTACTGCTGATTCTGACTGACCAGGAGGGTCTTTACAGCGCCGACCCGCGCGCCAACCCTGGCGCGCAGCTGATATCTGAAGCTGTCGCTGCCGATGAGAGTCTCGAGGCGATGGCGGGCAGCGGCGGGCGGCTCGGCCGCGGCGGTATGCTGACCAAGGTGCGCGCGGCTCGGCTGGCGGCGCGGTCCGGCACCCAGACGCTTATCGCCCACGGCAAGCTCGAGGGCATCATGCAGCGGCTGGCCGACGGCGAAGCCCTGGGCACCCTGCTGACAGCCGATCAGGCGCCAATGGCCGCTCGCAAGCAGTGGCTGGCGGGCCTGGTGCGTTCCACCGGCACCCTGGTGCTGGATGATGGCGCGGTTGACGTGCTGTTGAAGTCCGGGCGCAGCCTGCTGCCCGTTGGGGTGAAAGCCGCCGAGGGGGACTTTGTACGCGGCGATATGGTGATTTGTTTGGACGGTGGCGGGCGTGAGATTGCCCGCGGCCTGGTGAACTACAACATCGACGAGACCCGCCGTATTCTCGGGCAGGCCTCAGGCCGAATTGAGGACTTGCTGGGCTACCAGGGTGACCCGGAGTTGATACACCGGGACAACCTGGTGGTGAGTGCCTGAGGCGCTAAGCCTTCACACCTTACTTTCTGCCCTGCTTCACAACTTAGTAGATGGACTTCATGGCGGTCATATAGCCGCGCAACTCGCGACCGATCACTTCAACCGGGTGGTTGCGGATCGCGTCATTGATGCGGATCAGTTCCTGGTTGTCGACACCGTTGCCGCCGCCCATGCCCTTGCCGATCACATCGATATCGATGTTTGTCATGAAGTCTGCCAGCAGCGGCCGGCAGGCATGATCAAACAGGTAGCAACCATATTCGGCGGTATCCGAGATCACCACATTCATCTCGTAGAGCTTTTTGCGGGCTATGGTGTTGGCGATCAACGGGGTTTCGTGCAGTGACTCGTAGTAGGCGGACTCCGCCTTGATGCCCGCAGACACCATGACCTCGTAGGCCAGTTCCACGCCGGCTTTGCACATGGCAATCAGCAGGATGCCGTTGTCGTAGTACTCCTGCTCGGGAATCTCCTGGTCGGTGTTGGTGGTGTTCTCAAAGGCGGTTTCCTGGGTGGCAGCGCGCCAGGCCAAGAGGTTGGCATCTCCCTTGGCCCAGTCTTCCATCATGGTGCCGGAGAACTCACCGCTCATGATGTCATCCTGGTGCTTCTCATACAGCGGTCGCATGATGTCCTTCAGCTCTTCGGCCAGGTAGTAGGCGCGGATCTTTGCCGGGTTACTGAGCCGGTCCATCATGTTGGTGATGCCACCGTGCTTCAGGCCCTCGGTAACCGTTTCCCAGCCGTACTGGATCAGCTTGGACGCGTAGCCGGGTTCGATACCTTTCTCGACCATCTTGTCGAAACAGAGAATGGCGCCGGTTTGCAGCATGCCGCAGAGGATGGTCTGTTCGCCCATCAGGTCGGACTTCACCTCAGCAATGGGCGAGGACTCCAGCACGCCGGCGCGGTCACCGCCGGTGCCCGAGGCCAGCGCCTTGGCGATATCGAGACCGTCGCCGTTAGGGTCGTTCTCAGTGTGCACCGCGATCAGGGTCGGCACCCCGAAGCCGCGCTTGTACTCCTCGCGTACCTCGGTACCCGGGCATTTCGGGCACATCATCACTACCGTGATGTCCGGCCGAATCTGCATGCCTTCTTCTACCAGGTTGAAGCCGTGAGCATAATCGAGGCAGGCGCCTTCTTTCATCAGCGGCATGACGGCTTCTACCACACTGGTGTGCTGCTTGTCGGGTGTCAGGTTCATCACCACATCAGCGGCCGGGATCAGTTCCTCATAGGTGCCCACGGTGAAGCCGTTCTCGCTGGCGTTCTTGAAGGACTGGCGCTGCTCCTCAATGGCCTCCCTGCGCAGTGCGTAGGACACATCAAGGCCGCTATCTCGCAGATTGAGCCCCTGGTTGAGGCCCTGGGAACCGCAGCCGACGATGACGATTTTCTTGCCTGTCAGCTTGGCAACACCGTCGGTGAACTCGGAACGGTCCATGAAGCGGCACTTGCCAAGTTGCTCGATCTGCAGCCGCAGCGGCAGGGAGTTGAAGTAGTTCTGGCCCATGAGGATTCTCCGGGAGTCTGTGTCAGGGGCGGCTACTGTAGCGTGGCTAACATTTTGCGTAAAACGATATAAACTAAATACTGTGTTGCAATTACTGCAAGTATGATCCATGGATATCCGTTCCCTGCAGCTATTCCTGCACCTGGCCGAGAGCCTTAGCTTCAGCCGTACGGCCGAGCAGAAGCACCTGAGCTTGTCGGCGGTCAGCCGCAGCGTTCAGCGCATGGAGGCCGAACTGGGTCGGCAGCTATTTGAGCGCGACCGCCGCCAGGTGCGCCTCACGGAAGCCGGTGTGCGTTTCCAGGCTTATGCCAGGCAGACGGTAGATGAATGGCAACGCATGACCGGCGACCTGCGACTGGACCTTGACGCCCTGCGCGGTGAGGTCAGTGTGTACTGCTCGGTGACTGCCAGCTACAGCGTGCTCTCCCCGATCCTGGAAACCTTCCGCAGCGACCAGCCGGGTATCGACATCATGTTGCATACCGGTGACCAGGCCGACGCCGTGAGCCGTGTACACCAGGGTCAGGAGGACGTGGCCGTTGCCGCCCGCCCGGACCGGCTGCCACCCAAGCTGGAGTTCCTCACCCTGATGCACTCGCCGCTGGTGTTTATCGCACCCGCCTTTGAATGCAGTGTTAGGGCGCAGTTGCAGACTGCGCATAAGTGGCAGGATGTGCCCTTCATTCTTGCCGAGCGCGGCCTCAGCAAACAGCGCGTGGAAACCTGGTTCCGCGAACAGGGCAGCAAACCCCGCATCTATGCACAGGTCACCGGTCATGAAGCGATTGCCTCCATGGTGGCGCTCGGCCTGGGCGTGGGGGCGGTACCCAAGCTGGTACTGGATAACTTTACCTACCGGGACCGCCTGGACGTGCTACCCCTGGAAGCGCCGCTGGGGCCATTCCCCGTGGGCCTGTGCGCGCTGCGTCAGCGCCTTGACAACCCGCTGGTGGCTGCATTCTGGCAGGCCGCCCAACGTTCGTATCCGGTTGTGAAGTGATATCATTGCCGCCATGGCGAGCGACCAGAACAAACCCTTGCAACCGGTGGATATCAATGAGGCCAAGTCGGCAACCGAGGCCGGCTCGGACAAGGCCTTTGGCCTGGATATCGACAAGCTGGTGGATGAGCACGAGGAAGAAGTCTCCGAGGGCGGTAAGACCACCCGGCACCAGGGCATCTACCTGCTACCCAACCTGTTTACTACCGGCGCACTGTTTGCGGGCTTCTACGCCATCATTGCCGGTATGCGCGGTGACTTTGAGGCCGCCGCTATCGCCATTTTCTTCGCTATGTTGTTCGATGGCCTCGATGGGCGTATTGCGCGCCTGACCAATGCCTCCAGCAAGTTTGGGGCCGAATACGACAGCCTCTCCGACATGGTGTCATTTGGTGTCGCCCCGGCGCTGGTGGTCTATAGCTGGGGACTGTCGCAGTTGGGCAAGTTTGGCTGGTCCGTGGCTTTCATCTATGCCGCCTGTGCGGCCCTGCGACTGGCGCGCTTCAATACCCAGATAGAAGTGGCTGACAAAGCCTGGTTCACAGGTCTGGCGAGCCCGCCCGCGGCTGCCGCTATCACCGCCACCGTGTGGGTCTGTAATGACAGCGGCCTGGTGGGTGCGGCTATCCCGGGAGAAATCGCGGTCTTGGTGGCGGTGCTCACCGCGTTGATCGGTGTCCTGATGATCGCCAATGTGCCGTACTACAGTTTCAAGGACCTGGATAAAGGCGGCCGGGTACCTTTTGCGGTGATTATTGGCATCGTCTTTATCTTCAGCCTGGTGACTCTCGACCCACCCCGGGTGCTGCTGACCGCAGCGCTGATCTATGCGGCTTCCGGCCCGTTGATGCTGTTGCGCGGCCGCAAGAGTTAGCGCGCTCTCATCTGGCAAGAGTCGCGTGCTGAACTACCCCGTCTGACGGCTTTTTGATCGAGCTCCGGGACGCTTATCAAGCCCCTTCAGGCACCTGCAAATAAATTGAGAATTTCCTTGGTGAAACGCTTGCAGGGGTATCCTATCTGCGTATAATGCGCGTCCTCGGTTCGGGGTGAGCCCCGGGAAATCAGGCGATGGAGACATCGCGAAGTCGGTTCCCAGGGATGAACGCCGGGCCTTTCTGCGGTCCATCG
>JANQIO010000102.1 GCA_028282105.1 Halieaceae bacterium
ACCGGTGATAGAGAAAGCACAAAAACACAGTGAAAACGCGGAAAACGAGCAAACTATGAGCGACGAGCAGCAATACGATTCCTCGAGTATCAAGGTGCTGAAGGGCCTGGATGCGGTGCGTAAGCGCCCGGGCATGTATATCGGTGACACAGATGACGGCACCGGCCTTCACCACATGGTGTTTGAACTGGTGGACAACTCGATCGACGAGGCACTGGCCGGCCATTGCAGCAAAATACACGTCGTTATTCACCCGGATGAATCCGTATCGGTCGGTGACGATGGTCGCGGTATCCCTACCGAAGAGCACGAGGAAGGCGTTTCAGCCGCCGAAGTAATTATGACGGTCCTGCACGCAGGCGGTAAGTTTGACGACAACTCCTACAAAGTGTCGGGCGGACTACACGGCGTTGGGGTTTCCGTGGTCAACGCTTTGTCTGAAGAGCTGGTTTTAACCATTCGTCGCGAAGGCAAGATGTATGAACAGACCTATCACCACGGGGTGCCGGATGCGCCGCTGGCGGTTGTGGGAGATACCGATGCCTCTGGTACGGAAGTGCGTTTCAAGCCCAGTGCGGCGACTTTCAGCAACATCGAATTTCACTTCGACTATCTGGCAAAGCGGCTGAGAGAGCTGGCCTTCCTGAATTCCGGGGTGTTCATCCAATTGGTGGACGAGCGCAGTGGCCAGAAAGAAGACTACTGCTATGACGGTGGCCTCAGTGCTTTCGTGGACTACCTCAACCAGAACAAGAACCCGATCAACAAGTCTTTTCATTTCGATGTCACCCAGGACGATGGCATCGGTGTCGAAGTCTCCCTGCAGTGGAATGATTCCTTCCAGGAGAACATCTTCTGCTACACCAACAACATCCCCCAGCGGGATGGCGGCACGCACCTGGCCGGCTTTCGGGCCGCGCTGACGCGCAACCTGAACAACTACATCGAGCGGGAAGGGTTGGCGCGTAACGCCAAGATCTCGACGACCGGAGATGATGCCCGGGAAGGCCTGACGGCGATCATTTCCGTCAAGGTACCAGACCCCAAGTTCTCTTCCCAGACCAAGGACAAGTTGGTTTCGTCCGAAGTGAAGCCCGCAGTAGAGCAGGCGATGAACAAGCACTTCGCCGACTATCTACTGGAAAACCCGCAGGACGCGAAAGCCGTGGTGGGCAAGATGCTGGACGCCGCCCGCGCCCGTGAGGCCGCTCGCAAGGCACGGGAGATGACCCGCCGCAAGGGCGCCCTAGATATCGCCGGCCTGCCCGGCAAGCTGGCGGATTGCCAGGAAAAAGATCCCGCCCTGTCGGAGCTGTACCTGGTAGAGGGCGACTCCGCCGGCGGTTCTGCCAAGCAGGGCCGTGATCGCCGCACCCAGGCAATCCTGCCGCTGAAGGGCAAGATACTCAACGTGGAGAAAGCGCGCTTCGACAAGATGCTGTCTTCCGCCGAGGTGGGCACCATTGTGACCGCCCTGGGATGCGGAATCGGCAAGGATGAGTTTGATCCCGATAAACTGCGCTACCACAGCATTATCATCATGACCGATGCCGATGTTGACGGCTCCCACATCCGCACCCTGTTGCTGACCTTCTTCTTCCGGCAAATGCCGGAGTTGGTGGAGCGCGGTCACATCTTTATCGCCCAGCCCCCGCTCTATAAGGTCGCCAAGGGCAAGCAGCACCAATACCTGAAGGACGATGTGGCGCTTAATGACTACCTGACGCAGTCGGCCCTGGAAAACGCCTCACTTTATGTCAGTGCTGAGGCGCCGCCGGTAACCGGGGAGGCGCTCGAAACGCTGGTCAACGACTATCGAGCGTTCTGCAAGACGGTTGAGCGTTTGAGCAGGTTGTATGCTGCCGATGTGCTCTGGGCGATGCTCAAGCTGCCCCGCCTGGGGCAGGCAGAACTGGACAGCGAGTCCCGGGTGACTGAATGGGCCGACGCCCTGCAGGCCCAGCTCGACGATACCGTCATGGATGGCAAGGTCTACACCTGCTTTGTGCGCCGCGATGGCGAACGCAGCATCTACTACCCGGTGGTGAAGTTGCTGTCTCACGGGGTCGAAACCGACACCGAGTATCACCACGAGTTCTTCGGTTCAGGCGAGTATCGGCAACTCTGTGACCTGGGGGAAAAGCTCAACGGGTTGATCGAGCAAGACGGCTTCATTCAACGCGGCGAAAAACGTTTCGAGACCCAGAGTTTCTATGCGGTATTCGACTGGCTGATGGCTGAAGCCGCCAAGGGCTACAACATCCAGCGCTATAAGGGCCTCGGTGAAATGAACCCGGACCAGCTCTGGGAAACCACCATGGACCCCGAGACCCGTCGCATGCTCAAGGTGACTATCGAAGACGCCATAGCGGCCGATCAGATCTTTACCACATTGATGGGTGACCAGGTGGAGCCGCGCCGGGACTTCATTGAAGACAATGCCCTGTCGGTGGCCAACCTCGACGTCTGAAGACCGGCGGGTGCGGCCTGCCGGTATCCGTCTATACCCACATGATGACTGGCGTCTAGCGCGCCGGCGCGAGCTGGGAGATATCCGCTACCTGCAGGAAAAGCTCTCGTAGGCTGGACAGTAGCGCGAGGCGGTTGTTGCGAACTGACTCGTCGTCGGCCATGACCATTACGTCATCGAAGAACTGATCCACCGGTGCCTGCAGGCCCGCCAGTGCGGCCAGTGCATCGGTGTAGGCGCCGGTCGCCATATGGGCCTCAAACGCTGGCCGGCTGTCCGCTATCGCGGCGGCCAACTGAATTTCAGCGGGCTCGGTTAGTAAGTCCTTGCTAACCCCGTTTGTGTTATCGACATTGCCTTGCTTGCTAAGAATATTGGAAACCCGCTTGTTGGCTGCAGCCAGTGCCGTGGCCTCTGGAAGGGCGCTGAAGGCATGGACCGCCTTGACCCGTTGGTCAAATTCCAGCGGCGCAGTCACGCCGCGCGAATCCACCGCCTTGAAGACCTCCACTGGAATATCGGCATCTTCATACCAGGCGCGCAGCCGCTCCAGCATATAGCGGGTCACGGCATCCACGCATTTGGCATCCAGAATGTTGGCGGGGTAGTTGTCCAGCGCCCAGCCCAGGGCATCGCGCAAATCCAGCGGCAGTTCCTTCTCGACCAGGATCCGCAAGACGCCGAGCGCCGCGCGGCGCAGCGCAAAAGGGTCCTTGGAACCGGTCGGCGGCTGGCCGATGCCGAAAATACCGACCAGGGTATCCAGCCGGTCCGCCAGGGCCAGGCAGGTGGCAACGGGTGCCTCCGGTAGCTTGTCGCCGGCATAGGCGGGCCAGTATTGCTGCTGCATGGCATCGGCCACATCCGCGGACTCGCCATCGTGCAGCGCGTAATAGCGCCCGGCGATACCCTGAAGGTCGGAAAACTCACCGACCAACAGGGTGAGCAGGTCGGCTTTCGACAGGCGCGCAGCGCGCGCAGCGGCGTCGGCGTCCGCGCCCACGGGCCCGGCCAGCGCCCGCGCCAGCGACTCCAGCCGGCCCGCCTTGTCATGCAGGGTGCCTAGCTGCTGTTGAAACACAATGCTCTTGAGCTGATCGACGCGGGCCGCCAGGCTGTGTTGCCGGTCGCTGCTATAGAAGAAATCGGCATCCGCCAGCCGGGGCCGGATCACCCGCTCGTTGCCGTCGATCACCTGTGTTGGATCGCGGCTTTCGATATTGCTGACAAAGATAAAATTAGGCAGCAACTTGCCGCCGCTATCGACCACGGGAAAGTACTTCTGGTGCTCCTGCATGGAAGACACCAGTGCCTCCTGTGGCACCTCGAGAAAGCGCTCCTCGAAGCTGCCGGTCAAAGCCACCGGCCACTCCACCAGCGCGGTCACTTCCTGTAACAGGTCTTCATCTACCGAAGCCTGCGCCCCCAGCGCGTCTGCCTGTGCGGTCACCTGTTCGATAATCATGTGCTGCCGGCGAGCGCTGTCGGCGATAACATGCGCCGCCTCCAGCCTGGCCTCATAGTGCTCGGCGTGTTCCAGGGCCATGGCCTCCGGTGCATGAAACCGATGGCCCCGGGTCTCGCGCCCGGCCCGTTGTTCAAGTACCTCACAGTCCACCACGTCCTTGCCCAGCAGCACGACCAGCCAGTGCACCGGGCGCACAAACTCGCTGCGGGACGCGCCCCAGCGCATGCGCTTGGGAATGGGCAGTGAACGCACCGCCGCTGTCAGTATGCCCGGCAGGGCGTCGGCGACACTGGCGCCTGCCACCGTGCTTCGGAAACACAGTCGCGGGCCCTTATCGGTGTCCTCGACGGTCAGCTGTTCCGGTTCGACCCCCTGCTTGCGCGCGAAGCCGGCCGCTGCCGGTGACCAGCTGCCGTCTTCGGCTTTGGCCTTGTCCGCTGGAGGGCCGAATGCCGCCACCTCTTCGTCTTCAGCTCTCAGCGACACATCCTCAATCAGCAGCGCCAGGCGCCGGGGGGTGGCAAAGCTGCGGGAGGCACCGTGGCCCAGCCGGTATTCGGCAAGGCCGGCGAGGATGCTCTCACTAAACGCCTGCGACAGGGACTGCAGGGCTGTGGGCGGCAGCTCCTCGGTGCCTAGTTCGACCAGCAGCGTCTCGCTAGTCACGAGGCTTCCTCTGCCAGCGCCTCTGCCAGCGCCTCTGCTCTCAGCGCCTCCGGTGCCAGCGGGAAGCCGAGTGCGCGGCGGGCTTCAAAATAGGCCTGTGCGACGCCTCGGGCCAGGCCGCGTACACGCAGAATAAAGCGCTGTCGCTCGGTGACCGAGATCGCCTTGCGGGCGTCCAGCAGGTTGAAGGCGTGAGAGGCTTTCATCACCATTTCGTAAGCGGGCAGCGGCAGCGACTGCTCGATGAGCTTCTGGCTCTGCTGTTCATAGAAATCAAACTGGTGCAGCAGCTCCGGTACGTCGGCCTCCTCAAAATTGAAACGTGACATCTCCACCTCGTTCTGGAGGAACACGTCGCCGTAGCTGACGGGGCCCTCCGGCCCCCGCGTCCAGACCAGGTCGTAAATGCTGTCGACACCCTGCAGGTACATGGCGATGCGCTCGAGTCCATAGGTGATCTCGCCGCTGACGGGAAAACACTCCAGCCCGCCCACCTGCTGGAAGTAGGTGAACTGGGTAACTTCCATACCGTTGAGCCAGACTTCCCAGCCGAGACCCCAGGCTCCCAGGGTGGGAGATTCCCAGTTGTCTTCTACAAAGCGAATGTCGTGAACCGCCGTGTCCACGCCCAGGAAGCGCAGCGAGTCCAGGTACTGCTCCATAATGTCCGGGGGCGACGGCTTCAGCAGTACCTGGAACTGGTAGTAGTGCTGTAGACGGTTGGGGTTCTCACCGTAGCGACCGTCACCCGGTCGCCGGCAGGGCTGCACATAGGCTGTGTTCCAGGTTTCCGGGCCGATGGCGCGCAGAAACGTGGCCGGGTGGAAAGTGCCCGCCCCGACCTCAAGATCCAGTGGCTGGAGAATGACGCAGCCTTTTGCTGACCAGAACTGCTGCAAGGCCAGTATCAGGTCCTGAAAGGTCTCCGGTTGAGAGTTTTGGGTGCTCACCGCTGGGCCTGTCCGTGAAAAAGCGGCATATTATACATAGTCTGTCGGCGCAGCGAATGCGCCAACCACCTGCTTCATCCTGGAACCCCCCACCATGATTGGAAAACTTCTTGGCGGCCTTATCGGCCTGCTGGTGGCCGGCCCGGCCGGCCTGGTGCTCGGCCTGTTTGCAGGCCACGTTTTTGACAAGGGTCTGGCGCGCAACCTCGGCCTCGGTAGCCCTGAGGCACTCGCCCAAGCCCGCCAGACCTTCTTTGACACCAGCTTCCTGCTGATGGGCCACATCGCCAAGGCGGACGGCCGGGTCAGTGAGCAGGAGATTGCCCAGGCGGAGAGCCTGATGCGTCAACTGGGTATTACCGGTGAGCAACGAGAGGCTGCCATTGCTCGCTTCAAGGAAGGCGCGGCGGCCGGCTTCGAACCGGCCCCGGCGTTGGCGCGCTTCAAGCAGGATTGCGCCGGCCCGCGGCAAGTCGCCAACACACTGCTGGTGTTTCTGGTTGCGATGGCCCTGGCCGACGGCCGGATCGACGAAGCGGAGCACCGGCTGCTGCGGGATATAGGCAGCGGGCTCGGATACAACACCGCTGAGTTTGAACAACTGCTGGGCATGGTGGAGGCGCAAAGCCATTTTCACAACTACCAACCCGGCGCGGGAGCAGCGCCCGCGGATGCGCTGGCAGATGCCTACCGCGCTCTCGGGGTGGACCCTGGCTGCACAGACGCCGAGTTGAAACGCGCCTACCGCAAGCTGATGAGTGAACACCATCCCGACAAGCTGGCGGCCCGCGGCGTGCCCGATTCCATGATGAAGGTGGCGACAGAAAAAGCGCAGGAGATCCAGGCGGCCTACGAGCTAGCCAAGCGCAGCCGCCAGGCTAGTCAGTGATGCTGTAGCGCAGTACAACCGCGGCCGAAATTCGCTGCTTGCCGAACTGGATACTGGGGGCAGGGGCGGATTCCATCGCCAGCATGCGGCCGGCCATCGGGCTTACACCATTGTCCAGTTGTTCCTGGGCGCTAATGACTTCGCCCAGTGTCACGCCCAGGGTATCGGCCATGCGTTCTGCCTTGGTCCTGGCACTGGCCAGCGCTTGCACCATTGCATCGAGTTGCAGCGCTTCCAGTCGACTGTGGCCGAGGCGCGGCTCGCCGAGCTCGTAGATGTCCAGGCGAGACAGCGCCTGCAACAGGGGGCCATAGCGTTCCAGGTCGCGCAGCACGATGCTGATGCTGCGCTGCACCGTCTGGCCACGATATAGCCGCTTGCCGTCCTGCCACGCGTATTCGGGCCGCACGCTGGCGCGAGAACTGTTGATATCCGCTTCGGCCACACCCTGCTCCCGCGCCGCCGTCAGCACCTGCTGCGCGGTGCGCTCGATCCCGCGCTGCAGTTTGTCGACATCGTCACCGGTGGCCTGCAGGCTGAGATCCAGGCTCAGCATATCCGGCGCTGCTTCCACCCAGCCGGTAGCGCCTGCTTCGAGAAAGCGGGTCGCATGCTCGGCCTGAGTGGCCAGTGGGAAACAGAGAGCGAGTAACAGGGTCAAGGTACGCATAGGGCGGTCCTCTGAAAGCTTGGTACTTCTTAGTGCCTTTTGGTGCCTTTTAATCCTTATGGGCGCCAGAAGGCGGGGGTGAACAGGACCAGCACCGTAAACACCTCCAGCCGGCCCAACAGCATGGCGCCACATAGCAACCATTTTGCCACCTCATTGATGTCACCATAATGATAGGTCACATCACCGAGACCGGGACCCAGGTTGTTCAGTGATGCGGCCACCGCGGAAAAGGCGGTCTCAAAATCCAGCCCGGTAGCCACCATCGCAATCATCAATATCACGAAGGCCACCAGGTACACCGCCAGGAAGCTCCACACCGCGCTGACCACTTTGGCCTCGACCCGGCGCCGGCCGACCTTGAGTGGGATGACCGCGCTGGGATGTACCAGTTGTTTCAGCTCCCGCACCCCCTGCTTGCTGATCAGCATCAGGCGCATGGCCTTGATGCCGCCGCCGGTCGAACCAGCGCAGCCGCCCATAAAGGCAAACACCAGCAGCATCAGCGGCAGGAAGCTCGGCCACTGCGCATAGTCAGAGGTGCTGAAGCCGGTGGTGGTGGTGATGGAGATGGCCTGGAACAGGCCGTTGAGCAGCCCCTGCCCGGTATCAAAACTGTCGGTACCAAGCAGCACGGCACAGGTGATGGCAATGGCGATGCCCAGCACGCTGGTGAAGAACACCGTCTCGGAGTCCTTGAAGTAAACGCCCGGGCCGCGCCGGCGCCAGGCGGTGAAGTGCAGGCCGAAGTTGATGGCCGCCACGTACATGAACAGGCAACACACCAGGGTGATAGCCGGGCTGTCGTAGTAGCCGATACTGGCATCGTGGGTGGAAAACCCCCCAATGGCCACGGTGCTGAAGGCATGGCAGATGGCATCGAAACCATTCATACCGGCGGCCCGATAGGCCAGGCCGCAGAACAGGGTCAGCAGCACATAGATGGTGAACAATGCCTTGGCGGTCTCGGTAATACGCGGCGTGAGCTTGCTGTCCTTGGATGGCCCCGGGGTCTCCGCCTGATAGAGCTGCATGCCGCCCACCCCGAGCATAGGCAGCACCGCCATGGCCACCACGATGATGCCAATGCCCCCCAGCCACTGCAGCTGCTGGCGATAGAACAACAGCGAGCGGGGCAGGTCGTCGATGCCAGTGATCACGGTGGCCCCGGTGGTCGTCAGCCCGGAAATCGATTCGAAGATCGCGTCGGTGGTGTCCAGGTTGACACCGTCGTGTAGTGCGAAGGGCAGAGCGCCAAACAGGCCCAGCACGGTCCAGAACAGGGTGGTGACCAGGAAGCCATCACGGGTGCGCAACTCCTGGCGCGAACGGCGGGTTGGCAGCCACAGGGCGAAGCCGCTCAGGAAGGTGATGCCCAGCGCGCTGGCGAAGCCGGTAATGGTCTCGTCGTCCAGATAGACCGCCATCAGCAGCGGAATCAGCAGCGTCAGGCTGAACAGCATTAGCAGGATGCCAAGAATACGCAGCGAGATCGAGAAGTGCATCGATCAGAAGAAGTTGAGGCCGACCTGGAACAGCTTTTCCACCGCGCTGACCTGGCTCTTGTCCACCAGGAACAGGATCACGTGGTCGTCGGTCTCCACCACGATATGCCGGTGCGCGATGAGCACCTCTTTGTCGCGCACGATCGCGCCAATGGTAACGCCGTCAGGGAGGTCGATTTCGTCCAGGCGGTGACCCACTACCTTCGAGGAGCGGGCGTCGCCGTGGGCGATCATCTCGATGGCCTCGGCGGCGCCGCGGCGCAGCGAGTGCACGTTGTAGATATCGCCGCGCCTGACATGGGTCAGCAGGCTGCCGATGGTGATCTGTTGGGGCGACATGGCGATGTCTATCTCATCGCCCTGCAGCAGGTCGATGTAGGCCGGATTGGTGATTAGCGTGATCACCTTGCGAGCCCCCATGCGCTTGGCGAGCATGGCGGTCATGATGTTCACTTCATCGTTGTTGGTCAGCGCGCAGAACACATCGGTGCCCTCGATATTTTCTGACGCCAGCAGTTCGGTATCGGAGGCATTGCCATTGAGCACGATGACGTCTTTAAGCTTCTCCGATAGCTCGCGGCAGCGGCTGTAGGAGCGCTCGATCAGCTTTACCTGGTACTCGCCGTCGATGGCGGCGGCCAGCCGCGAGCCGATGTTTCCGCCACCGGCGATCATAATGCGTTTGTAGGGCTTATCGAGTCGTCGCAGCTCAGAGGTCACCGCTCTGATGTGCTCCTTGGCGGCAATAAAGAACACCTCATCGTCAGCCTCGACGACGGTGTTGCCCTCGGGAATGATGGACTGGTCGCGGCGAAAGATCGCCGCCACGCGGGTGTCCACCCGGGGCATGTGCTTGCGAATTTCCTGAAGCTGCTGGCCTACCAGGGGTCCGCCGTAAAACGCTCGCACCGCCACCAATTGCACGCGCCCGTCGGCAAAGTCCAGCACCTGCAGGGCCCCGGGATTGGCAATCAGCTCGCGCATGCTCTTGGTGACCAGCTGCTCGGGGCTGATCAGTACGTCTACCGGCACGTGGCCATCGCTGAACAGTTCTCCATGGGCCAGGTAGTTGGGGGACCGTACCCGGGAGATTTTGGTGGGCGTCTTAAAGAGGGTGTAGGCAATCTGGCAGGCCATCATGTTGATTTCGTCGCTGTTGGTCACAGCGATCAACATGTCGGCGTCTTCAGCGCCGGCGCGCAACAGGGTGCTGGGGTGAGAGGCGTGGCCGTTGACGGTCTGCAGGTCGAGCCTGTCCTGCAGGGCGCGGAGCTTGTCCACGTTGGTATCGACTACCGTGACATCGTTCTGCTCAATGGCCAGGTGTTCAGCCAGCGTTCCACCGACCTGCCCTGCGCCGAGAATGATGATCTTCATAGTGACGCGGCATCTCCGCGAAATGTCTGGGCCAACAATAATGAATTAGGGCGGGGAATGTAAGGGCGATGCATGCAAACCCCTAGGCCTGTTTTTCCAACAGGGCGTAGTAGAGTCCGTCGCAGCCGTCTGCGCTACTGAGGAGCTGGCGGCCGACGCCCGACGCTACCCCCCAGTCTGCGTCAATTGGCAGGCTGCTGGCATCAAGCTGGGTGTCGAGAAAGTGGGCGACCAGGTCGGCGTTCTCCGCCGGCAGCACTGAGCAGGTTACATAGAGCAGGCGCCCACCGGGCTTCAGCAGCGGCCAGAGCCCACCGAGAATGCGTAGCTGCTGTTTCGCCAGGCCGGCAATGTCTTCGCGCCGGCGCAGCAGCTTGATGTCGGGGTGACGGCGTATCACGCCGCTGCCCGAGCAGGGCGCATCCACCAGGATACGATCAAAGCTGGCGTCTTCCAGCTCGGCTGGCGGCGCACCGGCGTCGCCGCAGACCAGCGCCGCCGGTAGCTGTAAGCGGGCCAGGTTGTCTTCAACCCGGGCCAGCCGCGCGGTATCGCTGTCCATGGCCACCAGTTCTGCCAGCGCGGGCTGTGACTCAATAACATGGCAGGCCTTGCCGCCGGGCGCTGCGCAGGCGTCAAGAATACGCTCGCCGGGTTGCGCGTCCAGCAGCATGGCCGCCAGCTGCGCGGCCTCATCCTGGATACTGACATCGCCGTCGGTAAAACCCGGCAGGGTCGTCACATCGGCCGCCTGTGCCAGGCGAATCCCGGTGGCGGCCAGCGCGCAGGGCTCTGCCTCGATGTCTGTTTCACGCAGCCTGGCAAGGTACGCCTCGCGGCCGGTCCGTTGGCTGTTGCAGCGCAGGCACATGGGCGGGTGTTGGTTGTTGGCCGTGACCAGTTGCTGCCAGTGCTGTGGCCAGCTTTTCTGTAGCTCTTCCAGCAACCACACCGGGTGGCTGTGGCGCTGGCTGTCACTGAGCCCCGATTCGAGGCTGGCGGACTCGCGCAGGCAGCGCCGCAACACGCCGTTTACCAGCCGGGTGGCCCAGGGTTTGCCGAGCCTGCGACAGGCCTCCACGCTGCTGGATATTGCCGCGTGATCCGGGATGCGCAGGTCCAGTAACTGGTGCAGGCCAATCAGCAGCAGGGCGTGAATATCGGTGTCGCGGCGTTTCAGGGGCTTGTCGAGAAAGCCGCTGATAATGCCATCGAGGCGATGGTAGTGACGCAGGCAGCCGTAGCAGAGTTGCTGCAGCAGGCCCTGGTCGCGCGTGTCCACCTCGGCGAGTGCTTCCGCCAGCGGTGTATCCAGGGCTTCGCCCCCGGCAATGACCCGCGCCAGCGCGGTGGCTGCCGCCGCGCGGCAATCCTGCTGGCCTCTGGCAGGCAAGGTCGACTACCCGTCCCGGCCGCTAAAGCGAGCACCGGGCGCCAGCAGTTCGCTGCGGGACAACATCAGGGCGGCCACGTCCAGCGGCTTGCCGCCCGGGAACTGCAGGCGGGTGAGATGCAGGCCACCGCGGCCACAGGCTACCGTGAGTCCGGTGTTGTCGGCGGTCAGGATTGTGCCGGGCTCGCCTTCGGCGTCGCAGGGCTCGGCCTCCCAAAGCTTGATGCGCTGAGCGTCCAGCCGGGCCCAGCACACCGGGAAGGGATTGAAGGCGCGGATCCGCCGCGCCAGCACCCCGGCATCCTGCTGCCAGTCGACCTCAGCCTCGGCCTTGTCGATCTTGGCAGCGTAGGTGGCGAGGCTGTCGTCCTGTGCTTGTGCGGCAGCCAATGCCTCGGGCAGGCCCTCGAGGACCGAGATCAACAGGGGTGCTCCGGCCTCGGCCAGGCGGTCGTGCAATTCGCCGGCATCCATCTGCGCATGTATGTCGACCCTGGCGGTGGCGAGCATGGGCCCGGTATCCAGACCTGCCTCCATCTGCATGATGGTGGTGCCGGTCTGGCTGTCGCCGGCCTCGATGGCGCGCTGGATGGGCGCCGCACCGCGCCAGCGTGGCAGCAGGGAAGCATGTACGTTGATACAGCCGAAGCGGGGTATGTCCAGCACCGCCTGTGGAAGGATCAGGCCATAGGCCACCACCACCAGCAGGTCGGGCGCGAGCTCGGCCAGTTCAGCCTGTGCCTCAGCGGGCTTGAGGCTGGCCGGCTGTAACACCGGGATACCGTGTTGTAGCGCCAGCGCTTTGACCGGGCTGGGGGTGAGTTTCTTGCCGCGCCCGGCCGGCCGGTCGGGTTGGGTGTAGACGGCGACCGGCCGGTGCCCCGCCTCCAGCAATCCCGCCAGGTGCAGGGCCGCAAACTCCGGCGTTCCCGCAAAAACGATACGCTCCGCGCTCATGCTGTGGCGGTGTCGGCTTCAGATGTGAAGAGCATCAGGCGCGCAGACGATGCTGCTTTTCCAGTTTCTTGCGAATCCGGGTGCGCTTGAGGGAAGAGAGATAGTCGACAAACAGTTTGCCGTCGAGGTGGTCGATCTCGTGCTGTATGCAAACTGCAAGCAGGCCCTGTGGCTCCATGACGAAGCTTTCACCGTTGCGATCCTGGGCAGTGACCCTGACGTGCTGAGGGCGTTGCACGGTTTCATAAAAACCCGGTACCGACAGGCAGCCTTCGTCGTATTCGTCCAGCGCCGCGTCCAGCACTTCCACCTGTGGATTGATGAACACCAGCGGTTCGTCCCGCGCTTCCGACACGTCGATGACAATAAGGCGCTTGTGAACGTCAACCTGGGTTGCCGCCAGGCCAATACCGGGCGCCTCGTACATGGTTTCGAACATGTCGTCGATAAGCTGCGATAGCGCGCCGTCAAACACGGTGACGGGCTCGGCCACGGTGCGAAGCCGCGGGTCGGGAAATTCAAGGATGTTCAAAAGCGCCATGATTGGGACGGAATAACAGTCGTGACAGGGGTCGAATTAACAGATTATAGACTTGCGCTGTCGTTTGAGCGCCAGCACACTGGCCTATATTATACAGCGAGCGCAGGGCATGCCCACCGCACCTGCGCCAGGACGTGAAACAGCAAGTAATAATAAGGCGTGCGACGACACGCGCGGGATTGCAGGTATAACCGATGAAAACGATACTGATAACAGGGTATCTGCTGCTGGCGACAATGCTTCCCATGGCGGCCCAGGCAGATACCGTTCGGCTTGCGGAAAATGCGCCGGAGGTCTACCTGGTCGAGGAAGGCGACACGCTGTGGGGCATTGCCAGTATGTTTCTGGAAGACCCCTGGCGCTGGACCGAGGTCTGGGACATCAACACCCAGATCGATAACCCCCACCTGATTTTTCCCGGTGATGAAATTTACCTGGTATGGGTAGATGGGCAACCGCGCCTGCGCGTCAGGCGAGGCATGGCCTCAAAAACGGTGAAGCTCACACCGCAAATGCGGATTGAGCCACTGGACCGGGCCATCCCGGTGATTTCCCTGGAGGACATTGGCCCCTGGCTGAGCGGCCATCGCATCGTTGCGCCGATCGACCTGGAGGCCGCGCCCTATGTTATTGCCGGTGCCAATCGCCACCTGCTGAGCAGCGCCGGCGACCGGCTCTATGCTCGCGGGGACCTGCCGGAGAACGAGACGGGTTTTGGCATCTACCGGGCAGGCAACCTGTTCGTCGATCCGGAGACTGGTGAAGAGCTGGGCCTTGAAGCCATCGACATCGGCAGCGCCCGCCTGCGCGAAGACCACGATGAAGATATCAACCAGTTTGAAGTCACCCGTATCACCGAAGAGGTGCGCAACGGCGACCGCATGTTGCCCAACGAAATCCGTACCATCTCCGCGACCTTCCAGCCGCGGGCGCCCTCGGATGAAGTGGACGGCGTGATGCTGGCGGTGGACTCCGGTGTTACCCAGATCGGCAAGCTGGACGTTGTGGCAGTAAACCGTGGCGCACGGGAAGGTATAGAAGAAGGCTACGTGCTGGCGATCTATCAGCGCGGCGAAATCGTGCGCGACGAAATTTCGAACGAAAATGTTCAAATCCCGGATGTACGCGCCGGCCTGCTCATGGTATTCCGTGTGTTTGAAAAGATGAGCTATGGCATCGTACTGAAGAGCGACCGCCCCCTCGCCGTATTTGATCGGGTGAGCTCGCCCTAGCCCGGGCCCGGCTTCTTGCGCGCCGCAGGTGTGCTCCAGACCGCCCGCGGCTGTATCTAACCGACATAGCTGAGCGAACCAACTTGCACAGCCTGTTCAGCGCTCACATATAGACCAGAACGCCGGCAACACGGATGTTGTCAGCAGGGATCAGGGACGATCCATGGACCAGGACCAACAATACCATTGGCTGGTGCTTGCGCACTTGCCGTCACTGTCTGCCGCGGCGCTGCGCGCCCTGACCGGCCTGTCTCCCGACCCGCGTGATCTATTGGAGCGCAGCGACCGCGCCTGGCTTGAGGCCGGGGCCGGACGAGCTGCGCTGCGTGAACGCCGCGCCTGGTCGCGTGGCAGCAGCAAAGCCCCGCTGCGCCGCACGGTGGAGAAAGCTATGGCCAGCCTGGAACGGCAAGCGGCCTGGCTGCTGCCGCTGGGATCGCAGGACTACCCGCCCTTGCTGGCAATGATTCACGACCCACCGCCGCTGCTATATGTGGCAGGCCAGGCCGAGGCCCTGCGACACAGCCAATTTGCCGTGGTCGGCAGCCGACGCTGCAGCGCCGGCAGTGCGCGGGCAGCCGGGCTGTTTGCAGCCGGGCTGAGTGAAGTCGGCTTCTCCGTGTGCAGTGGCCTGGCCCTGGGCATCGACGCTGCCGCTCACCGGGGGGCGCTCGAAGCCGGTGGCCATACCGTCGCGGTACTTGGCACCGGCATCGATGGCTGTTACCCGAGCCGGCACGCTGCACTGCGTGACGCCATTCTCGAGCGCGGCGCCCTGGTCAGCGAATTCAATCCGGGGGAGCCGCCCCGGCGCGAGCACTTTCCCCAGCGCAATCGCATCGTCAGCGGTTTGAGCGTCGGTGTGCTGGTGGCGGAAGCTCACCTCCGCAGTGGCTCGCTGATCACTGCCCGGCTGGCCATGGAGCAAAACCGCGAGGTGTTTGCGTTGCCCCACTCCATCTTTGACCCGGGCGGGCGCGGCTGCCATCAGCTGTTAAAGCAGGGCGCCGGGCTGGCAGAGACGGTGGCCGACGTGCTGGAACCGACGCTTTCCCTGTGTCGGGCCCATGCGGAACTGAGCGGCCATACGCCGCCGGAGGCGGGCCGCCGGCTCGGTTTTGACCCGGTCAGTATCGATGAACTGGTAGCCGCCGGCCTCGGCTCCGCAGAGGAGGTGCTGATAATGCTGCAGCAGCTGGAACAGGCGGGTGAGGTAGAGCAGCGCGGCGGCCTGTACTTTCGCAAGGTGTGCTAAACTGCCGCGCTTCTCAGCCGCAGCGCCCTGCGCCGGCTGGTGGTAGTCGTCGCAGGATTGGCATAGTCAGGATCACAGCCAGGATCACAGTCTGCACCACAGTCCTGATTCAGCGTCGTGGAGAGAGACCGTTAACGAGCCGCACCGCCCCATGCAAACACTCAGAATGTCCCAGGCTGTTCGTATCCTGGCCGCCGGCGGTGTGGTCGCCTGTCCCACCGAGGCGGTCTGGGGCTTGAGCTGCGACCCCGCCAATGAAGCGGCTGTGCTGCGCCTGCTGGCCATGAAGCGCCGGCCGGTGGAGAAGGGATTGATTCTGGTCGGCGCCAGCATGTCGCAGTTCGACTGGCTGTTCGAAGGGCTGGAAACTGCCGCCCTGTCGAAAATGGAGCTGTCGTGGCCGGGCGCCACCACCTGGTTGGTGCCCCACCACGGGCGGGTACCCGCCTGGGTATGCGGCGAGTTTGCTAGCGTGGCCGTGCGCGTATCGGCGCACCCTACGGTTCGCGCCCTGTGCACGGCCTTCGGCGGACCGCTGATATCCACCTCCGCCAACGCGGCTGGCGCGCAGCCCGCCCGCGAGCAGTTCCAGCTATGGCGCTACTTCGGCGATGAACTCGATGACGTGGTGCCGGGTCGCCTTGGCGGCAACCTGCGACCCTCTACCATCCGCGACCTGGCGACAGATGCCATAATTCGACAGGGCTGAGGCCGACGGCCTCAGCCAAAGGTCATTTTCACAGCAGGAGAACAGCATGTCCGGAGTGTCCACCGAAGCGGTCAAGCAGTACCTTATGGGCCTGCAGGACAGCATTTGCCACGGCCTGGAGCAGGAAGACGGCAGGGCGAGTTTCCTGGAGGACGGTTGGCAACGCGAAGAGGGAGGCGGCGGCCGCAGCCGGGTGCTGGCGGATGGCGCCGTGTTTGAGAAAGCCGGTGTCAATTTCTCCCATGTCACCGGGGCGTCATTACCGCCCTCGGCGACAGCGCAGCGCCCCGAGCTTGCCGGGCGCGGTTTCCAGGCCATGGGTGTATCCCTGGTCATCCACCCCCACAACCCCTACGTGCCCACATCGCACGCCAATGTGCGTCTGTTCGTGGCGGAGAAAGAAGGTGAGGAGCCGGTATGGTGGTTTGGCGGAGGATTCGATCTCACGCCCTACTACGGCTTTGAAGAAGACTGCCGCCACTGGCACCAGGTGGCAGCGGATGCCTGCGCCCCCTTCGGCGACGACGTCTACGCGCGCTACAAGACCTGGTGCGATGAGTACTTTTTCCTGAAGCACCGCGGGGAGCCCCGCGGCATTGGCGGCCTGTTCTTTGACGATCTCAACCAGTGGGATTTCGATACCAGCTTCAGCTTTATGCGGGCGGTGGGCGACGCCTATCTGCCGGCCTATCAGCCTATTGTCGCAGCCCGCAAGGACGCCGCTTACGGCGAGCGCGAACGCCAGTTCCAGCTCTACCGCCGCGGCCGCTACGTGGAGTTCAACCTGGTCTATGACCGCGGCACCCTGTTCGGCCTGCAATCCGACGGCCGTACAGAGGCCATTCTCATGTCCTTGCCGCCACTGGTGCGCTGGGAATATGACTACCACCCTGAGCCCGGCTCCGCCGAGGCCCAGCTCACCGAGGAATTTCTCAAGCCGAGGGACTGGCTGGCCCAATGAGCCCCGCCGATCGCTATGCGGTGTTCGGCAATCCGGTCCGCCACAGCAAGTCTCCCTGGATTCATGCGGCCTTTGCCGAGCAGACCGGGCAGGCCCTGCGATACCGCGCGGTGCGGGTGGAAGCAGGCGGCTTTGCAGCGGCGGCGGATGCCTTTTTTGGTGCCGGCGGCCGTGGTCTCAATGTCACCGTGCCGTTCAAGACGGATGCCTGCAACTACGCCGCCGAGCTGACACCGAGGGCGCAGCTGGCGGGTGCCGCCAATACCCTGGCACGGCGCGAGGATGGCAGCATTCTCGGCGACAACACCGACGGGATCGGCCTGGTGCGTGACATGGTCGCCAACCTGGGCTGGCAGATCCGCGGCCGTCAGGCGCTGGTGCTCGGCGCCGGCGGAGCCGTGCGAGGCGTCCTGGAGCCGCTGTTGCGCGAGCAACCCGCCAGCCTGCTGATCGCCAACCGCACGCCCGAGAAGGCGGCCACCCTCACCGAGGCCTTCAGCGAGCTGGGCAGTATTGAGTCCGGTGGCTTCGATGCCCTGCAGGGGCGCCAGTTCGACCTGGTGATCAACGGCACCAGCGCCAGCCTGGCCGGGGAGCTACCGCCCCTGCCGGCGGGCTTGCTCAATGAAAAAAGCTGCTGCTACGACATGATGTACAGCGCTGACCCGACACCGTTTATGCGCTGGGCGGCGCAGCATACCGCCTGGGCGGTGAGTGATGGCCTGGGCATGCTGGTGGAGCAGGCGGCGGAGTCGTTTTTCCTGTGGCGTCAGCAGCGGCCCCAGACTGGTCCCGTGCTGGCGGAACTGCGTACTGTCATCGCAGGAGGCAGTGAATGACCAGGCGTTTTATCGCCGGCGCGGTCTGTCCGCGCTGCGGAGAAATGGACAAGTTGATGGTGGACTCGGAGACGGACGAGCGCGAGTGCGTGCGCTGTGGCTACAGCGACCAGCGCCCCAGGGAGGCGCCGTCCGAGTTACGCACCCGCGTCAACCGCCCGGCACGGCGGGTTGAGGCAGAGACCGAGACGGTCACCCTGATCGATCCAGCCGCCGGCACCGACAAACCCGGCCGCTCTTAGTTTTCTGCATCGCCCTCCGGCGAGCCCGCGAGGGAGTCTTCCAGGCGCAGGTCTACCGCCACCTCCCGGCTCATGCAGGGCAGCTCCAGTAGCGCTTGCCGGGGAGGCGCGGGCGCGTCCCGCAGGGCTTCGAATAGCCCGCTGCGGCTCGCCACCAGCTCCACACCCTGCCCCACCAGGGTCTCCAGTCGGCTGGCCAGTGGCTCCCCCACCAGGTGGTGGGCAATGATGTTCGCACGGGTCATATCAACGTGCACCAGCGCCGACCCGTGGCTGCGAATAAAGCGGTCGTTGACCTCCTCAATCAGCCGCTGGGCCAGGAAGGCTTCGTCCATCAGCGCCAGCAGTCCGGCGCTTTCACCGATCGCATCCGGGGGTGCCAGGAAGAAGTCCTCGGCCATATTGAGCAGGGCATCGATCTGGCCGCAGGCGTCCCCGGCCTGCTCGCGCAGCAGCTCGAGAAAGTCGGGCACATAGTCTATGTAACGGCTGCTGAAGTTTTCCAGGGCGCCGAGCGGGTCTTCAGCGGGCAAGCGCAGGCGCTGCTGCAGGTCGGGGAGTCGCTGCGCCAGGTGGTCGTGCAGGGTCGGGTCTCGCGCCTCATTGGCGCGGGCATCACTGATGACTTGCCGTATCGTCGCCGTACCCATGGCGGGTCCTCGCAGTGCGGGGATTCACCAAGGCTAGACCATGACGGCGGATGCGCTAGTCGAGCCAGCCAGCGCGGGCATCCAGCCTGCGGTAATACACAAACAGGCTCAGGCCCCGGGCGCCGTTGAAAGCCACGAAGGCCAGCCACAGCCCATGGTTACCCAAGCCCTGGCACAGCCACCATAGCGGCAGGTACACACCCAGCATCGACAGCGCCATGCTGTGCATCATATAGCGGGTTCGCGCCGCGCCGATGAACACGCCATCCAGTAAATAGGAGGCCGCTGATACCAGCGGCATGGCGACCACCCAGAGCTGATACTCCTGCAACAATTCCTGTACCGGCGCGTGATCGGTAAACAGTGGGTAAAGCAGTGGCGCGGCGACCAGGAACAGCAAGCTCAGCAGGCCCGCGGTACCCAGGGTCCAGTGCCAGCAGGCCTTCACCGCGTGGCGGAATCTCGCCAGGTCGCCCCCGCCGGCAGCGTTGCCCGCCAGGCCCTCGGCGGCGTAGGCAAAGCCATCCAGTCCATAGGCTGAAAGCAGTAACAGGTTCAGCATGATGCTGTTGGCCGCCAGTGTCGTTTCGCCGAGACGGGTACTCATGGCCGTAAAAAAAGCAAAGCTGAATAGCAGGCATACGGTGCGCACGAACAGGTAGCGGTTGCTGTCCAGCAGGGCGCGGTAGGCGGCCAGCCGTGTGAGATCCGGGCGCAGCGGCCCCTGCGGCCAGTTGAGGCGTCGGTACACCAGCCACAGCGCCAATGCACAGCCGGCATACTCTGCGCACAGGGTGGCCCAGGCTGCCCCCGCACTTTTCCAGTCGAGCACCACGATAAACAGCACGTCCAGGCCGATGTTGAGGCAGTTGGTAAATACCAGGATCAACATCGGCCAGCGGGTGTCCTGGTGGCCTATGAACCAGCCGAGCATCGCGTAGGTCAGCAGCACGGCCGGGGCGCTGAACACGCGAATACCCACGTATTCGGCCGCCAGCGGCTCCAGTAGAGCACTGGGCGCCATCAGCTCCAGCCCCAGGGCAACCCAACCTGCCTGGCTCAGGACGACCAACAGGGCCAGCACCATGGCCAGCACCCCCGACTGCAGCAGCACCACGGCCTCGCGGCGCGACTCCCCCGCCCCGACCGCTCGCGCCACCAGCCCGGTGGTGCCCATGCGCAGGAAGCCGAAGCCCCAATACACGAACGACAGAATGCTGGCGCCAATGGCGACGGCACCCAGGTAGGCGGTACTCTCCAGGTGCCCGAGGATGGCGGTGTCCACGATTCCCAGCAGGGGGGTGGAAATGTTGGACAGAATTGCCGGCCAGGCGATCTGCCATATCTTGTGGTGCAAACGGTCCTGGGGGCCCATATGTTGGATTGACCTTGAACTTGTTCAGGATTGGCGCGGGGCGGTTCGAGGCCGCGTACGACGCGGAATTGCGGGCCTCCGGCTAGTGCTCTCGTATGTCAAATCGAGTATACTGCGCCGCGTTTTACCGCACCCGGAACAGTCCCGTGGTTCCCTTTCGAAGCGCCTGTAGCCGCTGCAAAGTTGGACAGGGCGTGGGGCCGCGACCGGGTCAGGGGGCACCGCGAGTTGAGCACACAATTCGCACCCATAACAAATGAAAGTGAGGAGACGCGCAATGCTGCGTAAGGCGAGAAGTGTTTTTTGGCTCGCGATGTTTCCTGTGATGCTGCTGTTGAGCGGCTCATTGAGCCCGGCATGGGCCGATGAGAAAGCCGACCGCAGGCACCAGGTGAACATGGAACCGGGGGTTACCGATATTGGTGCAGAGATTTTCAGCCTGCATATGCTGATTTTCTGGATCTGCGTGGTCATCGGTGTAGTGGTGTTTGGCGTGATGTTCTACTCCATCTACGCCCACCGCAAGTCGCGCGGCGTCACGCCGGCAACCTTCCACGAAAGCACCAAGGTTGAGATTGCCTGGACCGTGGTTCCCTTCCTCATTCTGTTTGGCATGGCCGTCCCGGCCACCTCCACCCTGATCGAGGTCTACGACACCGAAGATGCTGAGATCGACATCCTCATCACCGGCTACCAGTGGAAGTGGAAGTACGAATACCTGCAGGAAGACGGCGAGAATGTCAGCTTCTTCAGCAACCTGAAAACCCCCCAGGAAGAAATCTACAACCAGGACGACAAGGGCCAGTTCTACCTGCTCGACGTCGACGAACCGATGGTGATCCCGGTGGATACCAAGGTGCGTTTCCTGGTCACGGCTTACGATGTGATTCACGCGGTTTGGGTCCCGGAGCTGGCGGTAAAGAAAGACGCGATCCCCGGCTTTATCAATGAAACCTGGACCCGCGCCAAGGAGACCGGCATCTACCGCGGCCAGTGCGCCGAGCTGTGCGGCAAGGACCACGGTTTTATGCCAGTGGTGGTAAACGTGGTCGAGCGTGACGAATACGATGCCTGGCTGGCGGACAAGCAGGCCCAGGCCGCAGAAATTGCCGCTCTCATGGAGCAGACCTTTTCCATGGACGAGCTGATGGCCCGCGGCCAGGACGTGTACAACCGCGCCTGCCTCGCCTGTCACGGTGCCAACGGTGAAGGCGGCGTGGGCAAGGCCATCGCCGGCAGCGCCATCGCCATGGGCCCGATCGATGGCCACTTCGACATCGTCATCAACGGCTCGCGCAACAACGCCGCCATGCAGGCCTTCGGTGGCCAGCTCAACGATGTTGACATGGCCGCGGTGCTGACGTTCCAGCGCAATGGCTTCGGCAACAACATGGGCGAGATGGTTCAGCCCATCGACGTCTACAACTACAAGCAAGGCCAGTAGGGGGTATCTGAGAATGGGTGATCATCATCACGGTCCGGCCAAGGGCCTCAGCCGCTGGCTGTTTGCAACCAACCTCAAGGACATCGGCACGATGTACCTGTGGTTCTCGTTTGCCATGTTCCTGTTGGGCGGCTTTTTCGCCATGGTTGTTCGCGCCGAGCTGTTCCAGCCCGGCATGCAGCTGGTGGAGCCGGCCTTCTTCAACCAGATGACCACCATGCACGGTCTGGTCATGGTGTTCGGGGCCATCATGCCCGCCTTCGTGGGGTTGGCCAACTGGCTCATACCGATGATGATCGGGGCCCCGGATATGGCGCTGCCGCGGCTCAACAACTGGAGCTTCTGGATTCTGCCCCCGACCTTCCTGCTGCTGGCCTCCACCCTGTTCATGGAGGGGGGTGCCCCGGACTTCGGCTGGACATTTTACGCGCCGCTATCCACCACCTACGCGCCGCCCTCGGTGACGTTCTTCATATTTTCTGTACACGTGCTGGGGCTGTCTTCGATCATGGGCTCGATCAACATCATCGCCACGGTGATGAACATGCGCGCCCCGGGCATGACCTACATGAAGATGCCCTTGTTCGTATGGACCTGGCTGATCACGGCCTTCCTTCTGGTTGCGGTCATGCCTGTCCTTGCCGGCGCCGTAACCATGATG
>JANQIO010000245.1 GCA_028282105.1 Halieaceae bacterium
TCGGGGGCGGAACAGCTGAGCGGGATAAACCCGACCAGGACGATCAGTGCTGCTCTAAGGAGTTTTTCCATAGCCCGGTGACTCCGTCGTCTTGCTTACTCTTAGCCTGCTCTTCCTGTTGCGGCAGACCTTTGATGCGCTGCTCTACCCACAGCGGCAGGAAGGCCACCGCGTCGCAAACTTCCGCCAGGAACGGCCCGGCGCCACGGAACAGCGCGCCAGCGATGCGCAGGGCGGTGGCCAGCACGCGAATCAGCGCCACCGTGAACATGCCCAATACGGTGCGCAGTGAATGGATGAAGGTCTCCAGCGGAATCGCCACAAAGGTCAGCGCGAATGGCAAGATGAAGCCCATGCCCATCTGCGCCGCGGTGGTAATCCACATAAAGGGCGGCGGGCCGGCGTCGAGCTGCTCGCCGCGCAGCATGGCGGCCGTGGCCAGCTCATCCTGCACCAGGATCTCGCGCATGAACGCGAGGCCCGCTTCCACCAGTGCCAGCGAGGTCAAAATCCCCAGAGAGATCCACACCATGCGCACCCGCAGGCGGTCGTCCAGGGCGCTGATCACCGGGAACAGCCGGGTGATACGCAGGGACTCCATCAGGAACAGGCCCATGGAAATCTCCACCATGATGATGACCAGGGCGGCGATATCCGCCACCTGCATGCTGCCGATGGTGCTGGTGCCGCCGACCATCTCCGCCATGGGCCGGGCGATCAGGTTGAAGTTGATGATCGCGCCGCCGACCGCGATGGCCAGCACAAAGCTGGAGATGAAGAACTGGGTCAGCGATGACGAAGACAGCCGGCGCAGGGCCGCGTCGGAACCCTGGTTGATTTCCCCGTAGTCGGCCATGTGGTTGTCGATGGCGCTGGCGCGGTCCAGCAGACGCTGCAGGCGGGTCTCGGCGCCCGCCAGGCGGCGCACCAGCTCCTGCCAGTGGGGCCGGGCCCGGCTCAGCAGGCGATGGCGTTCTCGAGAGTCCTTGCGGTACTCGTTGATGGCGCGCTCTTCCATGTCCTGGATCGACTGGTGCACGCTCTCCAGCATGGTGGCCACCATGCCCTCGGCCTTGGGAATCTGGGCGATAGCCGCCACCGCCTCGGTCCAGCCGTGGGGTGCCGGCGGCACTTCCCGGGAGCGCTGGTAGTCCTCCTCGATGGCGGTGATGGCTTCACTGACCTGGCGGTGCAGGGCCGGGTAGTCACCCAGTTCCTTGCGCACCGTGTGGTCGATGCGCTCGAATTCGCGCTCAACCGCCCGCTCCGCCGCCTGGCGGCCCTGCTCCAGCAGCACCTCGCGGTTGCGCGCCTGCAGGGATTGCTCGGCATGCTTGAGTGCCACACTGCCCATGCGGCAGGCCCGGTACAGGGTATTGCCCGCGTGCATCAGCCCCGCGCGCAGCGAGCTGCGGCTGAAGTAAACCACCAGCGACAAGCTCAGGAACACCAGCAACAGGGACAGGCCGGGGTAGGGGGTAAGGCTCAGAACGTCTGACCAGCTCATAGTGAAGTCCTCCACTTTCCCTATTGATGGCAGGGTGCGGAGAACGGCGCCAACGCTGGATCAGCAGACTGTGACTGCGGTCACAGAGGTGAAATCTGACTTGGTGGGACTGTGACAGCTGTCGGTAGGGGTGGGGAACTCTCCGGGAGCGGCGGCGTCAGGACGCCGTTCCCGGAGTGTACATTGGAGCTTTACTCCATACGGTCTTCGGTCGCGATGCTGGCCACCACACGGCGGTTGGCTGCGCGACCTTCCTCGGTGTCATTGCCGGCGATGGGCTGGGACTCACCGAAGCCCTTCGCTTCCAGGCGGCCAGCGTCGATGCCAAAGCGGCTGGTCAGCACCTCAATCACCGCTTCGGCGCGGCGCTGGGACAGGCCCTGGTTATAGGCCTCCGGACCCATACTGTCGGTGTGCGCCTCAATCGCGGCAGACACTTCCGGGTGGCGTTTCATGAAATCGGCCAGCTCTTCAATGTCGTCCAGGTAGCTGGTGTCGACGTCGGCGGAATCAAAGCCGAAGTTCACCTTCAACTCCACTGACTCACCGGCCACGAAACGGGGCTCGCAGCCGCGTTCATCTACCGTGCGGCCCGCCGGGGTGCCGGGGCAGGCGTCGTCATCATCAATCACGCCGTCGCCGTCACTGTCCAGGGGCTCTGGCTCAGGTTCAGGCGCTGCCGCCACAGCCACCGGGGCCGCTGCCGCGCGCTTCGCCGGCATACCGAGGCGATAGGACAGACCGATAGAGACGGTGAAATCGCTGGTATCGTCGTCAAAGCCAAACAGGTAGCGGGCGTCGCCGCGCAGGCTGAATTTCTCGGTAAAGTTCCAGTGTACGCCGCCGCCGAAGTTGGCCTCGGTGTCTACCTCGTCGAGATTGCCATTGGGCACGTCCCACTCACGCTCGAGCTGGCCGGCACCGGCCGCCAGGTAGGGCTGCAGGTTGCCGCGGGGCTTCAGATAGTAGAGCGCATCGAGGTGCCAGCGCAGGGTGTCCACGTCAAAGCCGTTGTCGCCGTCGGCCTCGCCATCACTAAACCAGAATTCACCGGCCCAGCGCTCGGTGAAGCGATATTCCAGGGCGCCAAAGTAGGCGGAGTCGTCGTCGACTTCGCGGTCGTCGTCGAAGATGTTATAGCTGCCACCGGCGGAGAAGGTGATCGGTGGGCCCTCGGCGGCGGCGACCGGCGCGAAGGACACCAGCGCCGCCATCAGAATGGCGAGATAGGCTTGGGGACTGTGCATGGTGGCGAACTCCTTGTCTGTTTGTTGTGCGGGTGCCATTGCGCGTCAAGCATAGCAATGAGCTGACTAAATCACTATTGCATCAGAGAATTGTGCAGCTTTCGTGACGCTGCAGTGCCGGGCTGGTTCGAGCTACCAGCCCAGCCGCGACTTGATAAAGGGAATGGTGAGCGTGCGCTGCAACGCCATCGAATCCCGGTCCAGGGTCTCCAGCAGCTCCATCAGGGCCGCCATGGCGCGTGGCGCACGCGACAGGATATAACGTGCCGCTTCCTCTTCCAGTTGCAGGCCTCGCCGCTCGGCGCGAAACCTGAGAATTGCCAGTTTGTCGGCGTCGCTGGGGGCATCCAACTGGAAGACCACACCCCAACTCAACCGCGAAGCCAGGTCCGGTAGGGCGATGGCCAACTGGCGCGGGGCCGCCGCGGCGCTGACCAGCAGCCGACAGCCCTGCTCCCGGGCGCGGTTGATGAAATGGAACAGGGCCAGTTCCCAGTCAGCAGCACCGGCAATCGCGTGCAAATCGTCCAGGCAGACCAGTGACAGTGCTTCCATACCGTCGAGCACCTGCTCGGGGGCCATCGCGCCGAGCTGTTCCAGCGGCAGGTACAGTGCCTCACCGGAGCTCACCGCGTGGCAGGCGCCTTGCAGCAGATGGCTGCGACCAGTGCCCGACGGGCCGTGCAGGTAGATTATCGGTTCGCCGGCGGCCGCGGTCTGTGCCTGCAGCATCGGCTCGAGCGGGCCCAGGGCCTCTCCGAACAGGAAGTTATCGAGGGTAGCGTCATCGCGCAGGTGTACCGGCAGCGCGAGTTGGGCGACTTCAGCGGGCATTCTTCGACCCGC
>JANQIO010000066.1 GCA_028282105.1 Halieaceae bacterium
TCTGACATGTCGAATTCCTCTTGATAAAAGCTGGGCAATAGAGAGGGTCCATCGGGGCCGCCGATTCAGGCTGGCCCCGGCAGGCTCACTTGCCCTTCCAGTTGGGAGCGCGTTTCTCGGCGAAGGCGGTAGCGCCTTCGATGGCGTCTTCGCTGGTGAACACCGGGTTCACGATGGCGTTCTGGTTCTTGAACATCTCGTCCTGGGACCAGTCGCCCTGCTCCAGGATGACCTGTTTGCTGGCCGCGACGGCCAGCGGACCGTTAGCGGCGATTTTTGCCGCCAGTTCCCTGGCGGCGTCGAGGGCGGTGCCCGCCGGGACCACCTTGTTGATCAGGCCCAACTCGTAGGCGCGCTGGGCGGTGATGAAGTCACCGGTCAGGGCCAGTTCCATGGCGACCCGGGAGGGAATCTGGCGGGGCAGCTTCACCAGCCCGCCGGCCGCGGCGGCGAGCCCGCGCTTGGCTTCGGGAATGCCGAACATGGCGTTGTCGGCGGCCACCAGCATGTCGCAGGAGATCGCCAGTTCCAGCCCGCCCGCCAGGGCGTAACCTTCCACGGCGCCGATCAGCGGTTTCTTCGGTGAGCTCTCGGTGAGACCGGCGAAGCCGCGTCCTTTGATTTGCGGGGTCTCGCCGGAGACGAAGGCTTTCAGGTCCATACCGGAGCAGAAGGTGCCGCCGGCGCCGGTGAGGATGGCGACACGCAGGTCGTCATTGCCGTCCAGTTCGTCCATAGCCGCGGCCACGCCTTCCGCCAGGGCGCGGTTGGCGGCGTTCTTGGCCTCCGGGCGATTCAGGGTGACAACCAGGACGCCGTTCTCGGCACTGGTCAATACTTCGTCAGACATTGCGGGTCTCCTCTCTTGAAGATGTTGGGGGTTGTCTTTGTTTACTCAGGCGTTGATGGTGGCCACGCCGGCTTCCGCCAGCGGGTCGACTGCCGCGGCCTTGGCAGTGGCCTCCGCGCTGGACGCCGTGCCTATCAGCGCGCGTTTCTTGACGCCCTGCAGGATGGCGGCGAGGCGGAAAAAGCAGAACACCATGTAGAACTTCCAGTTGTCGATGCTGCCGCGACCGGTGCGCTCACAGTATTTGGCGATGTATTCCTCATCGGTGGGCAGGCCGAAGGCGGCGCGTTCGACACCACCGAGTCCGCTCATGCCCTGGGCCGAGTAGGGCAGGGCCCAGGCCATGCACTGGTAGGACAGGTCGGCAAGCGGGTGACCGAGGGTGGACAGTTCCCAGTCCAGCACCGCGATAATGCGCGGTTCGGTCTTGTGGAACATGACGTTGTCCAGCCGATAGTCGCCGTGCACCAGGCTGACCACGCCGTCATCGGCGGGCAGGTGGGCCGGCAGCCACTCGATGAGGGTTTCCATATTGGCGTTGTGCTCGGTTTCGCTGGCCCGGTACTGCTTGGTCCAGCGGCTGATCTGGCGTTCGAAATAGTTGCCGGGGCGACCAAAGTCCGCCAGGCCGACGGCTTCCACGTCGACATTGTGCAGGTTGGCGAGCACCCGGTTCATCTCGTCGTAGATGGCCCTGCGCTCTTCATTGCTGTCCACCTCCGGCACCTTGGCGTCCCAGAACACCCGGCCGTCCATATATTCCATGACGTAGAACATGGAGCCGATGATGCTGTCGTCCTCACACAGGCAATAGGTTTTGGCCACCGGTACATCGGTGTCGGCGAGGGCGCTGATCACCCGGTACTCGCGGTCCACCGCGTGGGCGGACTTCAGCAGCTCGCCGGGCGGCTTGCGGCGCAGCACGTACTGCTGGCCGCCGGCGCTCAGTTTGAAAGTGGGGTTGGACTGGCCGCCGGCGAACTTCTCCGCGGTCAGCTCACCGCTGAAGCCGGGAATATGCTCTTCCAGGTAGCCCTGCAGGCGCGAGGTGTCGAGTGTCTGGGTGCTCATGAATTGCCGTAACGTTGAATGAGTTGTTTGCCCAGGGCCATCATATGGACCTGGTCGGGGCCGTCTGCCTGGCGGCACCAGCGCGCGTAATTGTAGGCTTCGGCCAGGAAGTAGTCCTGGCACAGACCGCCGGCCCCGAACACCTGCATGCAGCGGTCGATGACGTTCTGCACGGTCAGCGGGGTGGCGATCTTGGCCGCGGCGATATAGTCGCGGGCTTCCTTGTTGCCGAGCTTGTCGAGCCGGTCCGCGGTCTTCAGGGTCAGCAGCCGCACCTGCTCAATGTCGCAGAAACTGGTGGCCATATCCTCGCGAATACTCTGGTGCTGGGACAGGGTCTTGCCAAAGGTGCTGCGCTGCTCCACCCGTTGGCAGGCCAGCTCCAGGGCGCGCTGGGCGGCGCCAATCAGGCGCATGCAGTGGTGCAGACGGCCCGGTCCGAGCCGACCCTGGGCGATTTCAAAGCCGCGGCCTTCACCCAGCAGCATGTTCTCCGCCGGCACTCGCACATTGTCGAATACCACTTCGGCGTGGCCGATGGGCGCGTCATCGTAGTTGAAGGTCTTCAGGGCGCGCTCGACGATCAGGCCCGGCGTATTCTTCGGCACCAGGATCTGGCTTTGCTGCTGGTGACGGTTTTCATTGTCCGGGTCCGATTTACCCATGACGATAAAGATCTGGGTGCGCTCGTTCATGGCGCCGGTGATAAACCACTTGCGACCGTTGACGACGTAGTCATCACCATCGCGCTCGATGCGGGTTTCGATATTGGTAGCGTCGGAGGAGGCCACCGCCGGCTCGGTCATGGCATAGGCGGAGCGGATATCACCGTTCAGCAGTGGTTCCAGCCACTGGGCTTTCTGGGCCTCGGTACCGTACTTCATGAACACTTCCATGTTGCCGGTGTCCGGAGCATTGCAGTTGAAGATCTCCGGCGACCACATCACCCGGCCCATGATCTCCGCCAGCGGCGCGTAGTCGAGGTTGGACAGCTCGCCGCCGTGGTCTTTCGGGATGAACAGATTCCACAGACCGGCCGCGCGGGCCTTGTCCTTGAGTTCTTCCATCAGCGGCACAGTGGCCCAGCGGTTCTCGGCGTTGTCGACGTAGTCGTAGTAGGCGTGCTCGACCGGGTAGACGTGCTCTTCCATGAAGGCAGTGAGACGCTCGATGTACTGGGCGGCCAGCGGGCTGGGTTCAAAATTCATTAACCGATACTCCTTTTAACGCCTTCCCAGTAAGGCTTGCGCAGTTCTTTCTTGAGGATTTTGCCGGACGGGTTGCGGGGCATTTCCGCAATGATTTCCAGCTGGCGCGGAATCTTGTACCCGGCGATCCGCTCGCGGCAGAACTCGATCATCTCGTCCACCGTCAGTGTCGCATCGGGCTTCAGCACCACGAAGGCCAGCAGCGCCTCGCCAAACTTCTCGTCCGGCACACCGATGACCGCCACGTCGGTCACCGCCTCGTGGTGGGCGATGGCGTTCTCCACTTCCACCGGGTAGATGTTTTCACCGCCGCTGACCACCATGTCCTTGATGCGGTCCTTGAGATAGATATAGCCCTCTTCGTCCATGTAGCCGGCATCGCCGGAGTGCACCCAACCCTCGGTCAGGCTGCTGGCGGTGGCCTCCGGCAGATTGTAGTAGCCGAGCATGTTGGTATCGGACCTGATCCAGATCTCACCGACCTCCCCGCGCGAGCATTCCTGGCCCTGCAGATCCATGATCTTGACCTCAGCGCCCACCGAGGGGCGGCCGCAGGACAGCAGCAGCTCGGGCTTGCCAGCCAGGGCGCGCTGGTGATCCTCCACAGTCAGGTTGACCACGGTACCGCCGGTTTCCGTCATGCCGTACATCTGGATGAAGTCGACGCCAAAGACCTCCATGGCGCGGCGTAGTACCGCCTCGGAGATGGGTGAGGCGCCGTAGAAGATTTGCTTGAGTCCCGAGAAGTCACGGTCTTCGATGCCGGGAATCTGCAGTACCGCCATGATCATGGCGGGCACCATAAAGACACTGCTGACCGGGTATTGCTCGATATCCTCCACCACCTTGAGCGGATCGAAGGCCTTGTGCAGGAGGATTTCCGAACCGGAATAGGTGGACACCAGGGCAGAGCCGGCGCCGCCGATGTGAAACATGGGGGCGCAGACGATGTCGGCGCTGCCCGGCGATGGCCGGTTGGGGAAGAAGGTGGTGTTCATCACGCACTCGGCCACGAAGCTGGCGTGGCTGGTCACCACGCCCTTGGGGTTGCCGGTGGTGCCGCTGGTGTAGAGCTGGAAGAAAGCGTCACCGGGCTGCACATCCACGTCCGGTTTATGGGCCGGCTGCGCGCTGAGCCAGCTCTCCCAGTCACTGCTGTCGGGCAGGCCGCGGGTCAGCAGGTGGACGCCGGCGGGCAGCTCCGGGCGCAGCTTGTCGAGCGTCTCCGTGAAGCCGTCGTCCAGCATCACCAGTACCCGGGCTTCGGAATCGTTGATGATAAAGGCCAGTTCCATCGGCGCCAGCCGGTAGTTCAGGGACACCGTCACCGCGCCGATTTTGCAGGCGGCGAGAAACAGCAGCAGGTGTTCGCGGCTGTTCTCGCCGAGGATGCACACCCGGTCGCCCTTGCTGACCCCGAGATTCAGCAGGCCGTTGCCGAGCTGGTTGGCCAGGCGATCGATATCGCCATAACTGCTGGTGTGGCCGTCCTGGGTGACGCAGGGGTTGTCGGGAAAATTGCGGGCGTAGTATTCGCTAAAGTGATGAACAAGCATGCGGGCCTACCGGATGTAATCGTTATCTGGCGTTCTCGCCGAGCGCCCCGCAGTCTGTGGCGTGAACAGTTGCGGAACAATGACGAGCCGGAACAAAAAAATATACAGCAAATGACACCCCTGTGTGCGCCAGGGTCGGCCCGGTTGGCCGCACCGGTGACCACGCGCCCTAGGGATAGCTGCCCAGGTATTGCTTGAGGAAACTGGTTTGCTCGGACAGGGCGCGTTCCGCCATTACCGGGTCGTAGACTTTGACCCAGTCCTCGTTGCGATCGAAACCGTGGCCCACATCCCAGTAGGTGATGGAGCGTACCGGATAGCCGGCGTCTGCCTGGCGGGTGGCGATGTCCGCACAGGGTTTGGGGTCGGTAATCTCATCCACTTCCGCCAGCAGCATCAGGGTCGGGATGTCCGCGGTCCAGCCCTCACTGAAGCCCACACCCCAGCCGCAGTAGGGATACCAGGCTACCAGTCCCTGCACGCCGGCCAGGTGCTCACCGGGGCTGTCAGAGAGGCTGCTGGGCAGTGTGTCCTGCAGGGCAAAGGCTTCCAGCGCCGTCCAGGCGCCGTGGGAATAAGCCACCAGCACGATCTTGTCGGGATTCACGGCCGGGTGTTCCCGCACGACTTGCAGCGTCACCAGCAGATCACCGACCCGCTCGGCGCCCTGCAGGGCGCGGCCATCGCACACCGCCGGCCAGTCGAGGCCGCGGGGCGTCATGCTGTCCTGCACCACCGCCACATAGCCCAGCGCCTGGGCGGACCGGGCGCGGGGCTCGGTGGCCTGGCTGAGGCCGCCGCAGCCGTGCAGGAACACCACGGCGGGCGCCGGGCCCTCGCGATCGGGCAGGTAGAAATCGATGTTTGGCTCCAGCAGCGCGCGCAGCGCCTCGAAGCTGCGCTGCTCAACGTGGAGTGCGTCCTTGTAGTACCACCAACTGCCGCCAGCGCCCAGCGCCAACAACACGCCGAGGGAAAGCAAAAGATAACCGCCAAGATTTTTCATAAGGCGCGAATTCTGGACCAGACGTCGGCAGGATGCCAGACCAGGCGTGACAGAAATTCGATCTGGCGACCGGCGCTGCCTGGCGCTGGCGCAGCCCCGGGATATTGGTACACTCTGCGGCTCTCATAAAATAATTACCGAGGAACCCCCGCCGATGTACGCAGAGCTGAAGAACGTCTTCGACACCCTGACCGCCCCCGGCCAGATGTTTGAACTGGGCCAAGTTGAGGTGGCGGGGCAGACACTCAAAGCCTGGAAGAACACCCCCAATTCCCTGCGCGATGTCTGGGCGCTGTCCGCCGGTCACGCCGACAAGGACTACCTGGTCTACCAGGATGAGCGCTGGACCTATGCCGAGGCCCAGGAGCAGGTGGCGAGAATTGCCAGGTGGCTCACCGACAACGGGGTGGGCCAGCACGACCGGGTGGCCATTGCCATGCGCAACTACCCCGAGTGGATGCTGAGCTATTGGGCGGTGACGGCCATCGGTGCGGTTGCCGTCGGGATGAATGCCTGGTGGGTGGCCGAGGAAATGAAATACGGCCTGTCCGATTCTACCCCCAAGGCGCTGATCTGCGACCGCGAGCGTCTCGAGCGCTTCAGCGAAATCCGCGGGGAGTTCCCCGACATGCTGGTCGCCGCGGTGCGGGTTGACGATGTGCCGGACTGGGCGCGGCCCTGGTCAGAGGTGCTGGCCAGCGCGGCGGAGCTCCCTGAGGTGGCCATCGACGCCGATGACGACGCCTGCATCTTCTATACCTCGGGCACCACCGGTTTCCCCAAAGGCGCCCAGCTCACTCACCGCGGCTGCTGTAACAACCTGATGAGCCTGATGTTCATCAACATGGCCCAGGCCATGGCGGCCGCGGCTGCCAAGGGCGAGGAGGGCGCCAACCCGCTGGACGGCGGTGCGCCGCCTATCGCGGCGATTGTCGCCACGCCGCTGTTTCACGTCACCGCCAACAACTGCCTGGCCCAGACTGTGACGATTGCGGGTGGCAAGCTGGTGCATATGTACAAGTGGGATGCCGGCGAAGCCCTGCGCATCATCGAGGAAGAAAAGGTCACCACCTTTACCGGGGTGCCGGTGATGAGCCGGGAGTTAATCAATCACCCTGACTTTGACACCCGTGACACCTCCAGCCTGCAGGCCATGGGCGGCGGCGGCGCCGCTGTCCAGCCCGACCTGGTGGAGAAAATCGACAAGGCCGGCAAGGGCGCACGCCCCTCCCAGGGCTACGGCATGACGGAAGTGTGCGGGATTATCAGCGCCTCCGCCGGAGACTACTTTGTCGATCGGCCCAACAGCGCCGGTATCGTCATGCCCAACTTCGAGATCAAGATCATCGACAGTGAGGGTAATTCCCTGCCGCTGGGTGAGGCGGGCGAGGTTTGTGTGCGCGGCGCCCAGGTCATCAAGGGCTACCTGAACCGGCCCGAGGCGACCGCCGAGACCATCGTCGAGGGCTGGCTCTATACCGGCGATATCGGCTACCTCGACGAGGACAACTTCGTCTACCTGGTGGATCGCGCCAAGGACATGGTGCTGCGCGGCGGTGAAAACGTGTACTGCTCAGAAGTCGAGACCGCGCTCTACAAGAGCGAGGCGGTGGCGGAGTGCGCCGTGTTCGCGGTACCGGATGAGCGCCTGGGCGAGGAAGTCGGCGCCGCGATATTCCTGGCGGAAGGTGTACACGCCAGCGCCGATGACATTCGCGAATTCTGCAAGTCCAACCTGGCGGCGTTTAAAACTCCGCGCTACATCTGGATTCTCGATGCGCCGCTGCCACGCAATGCCAGCGGCAAGTTTGTGAAGAAGGAGCTGCAGCAGGGCCTGGATATCGCCGACGCCGGCTAGCCCGCAACCGGGCTACAAGCCCTTGCGGTAGGTGTAGGGCGTTACCCCCGTCCAGCCTTTGAAGGCCCGGATGAAGGCGCTGGATTCCGAGAATCCGGCGCGGTGGGCAATTTCTTCGATGCTGAGGCCCTGCTTACCGAGGAAGTGCAGGGCCACGTCCCGTCGCACCTGCCCCTTCAGTTCCGAAAACGACGTGCCTTCCTTGCCAAGGCGACGGCGCAGGGTCTGTGGGTGCACGTCCAGGGTGGCGGCCACCGGTTCCAGCTCCGGCATATTGACCATGTCCTTGCGCAACAACTGTTTGACCCGCGCGGTCCAGCTGGCCTGGTCGTACTGCTGGGTCAGCAGTGCCAGCACCGGGTGGCGCAGAAAGCGCGCCAGCGACTGCTCGTTCTGGGTAACCGGCAGTTCCAGCAGGGCGGCTTTCAATACCATTTCCGTATGCGCCTGCTCAAAGTTCACCGGGTTGCCGGCGAACATCGGTCGGTACTGGTCGACGTGAGGCGGTGCGGCGTGTGTGAAATTGAAGGCCTGCGCCGGCAGCAGCTCCGAGGCCAGCCAGCTCATGAAGCGGTGGCAGTTGAACAGCGACAGCTCCGCGGCGTAGCTGTCAATGCCCTGCTGGCCGGGATCCGGCTGCAACCTGACGATGGCGCTGTCGCCCTCCAGTCTGAGGGTCGGCGTTGCCACCTGCTGGAACAGGCCGAAGAACCGGCAATAGCGGGCCAGGGCTTTACCCACGGTCTCGCAGTGAATCACCGCATGACACATCATCGACCAGGTGCCCAGCGGCAGCGCCTGGGCGCCGTAGCCGAGGCCTTCGTCGCCCATGGCAACAATGGTGCTCACCTGCAAGTCGGCAAAGCGCTCAATGGAGATCAGCGCATCGCCCTCGTCCAGCAGTCGCGGTGAGATGCGGTTTTCACGCAGCAGGTTCACCGGGTCCAGGCCGTGGGCCACGGCATACTTGAGCACCGCCCTGACGAACACCACCGATATCGAAAGCTGGCGCACGGGGTGTGGCTACCGGCAGTCGTGGACCAGCCAGTCGATGATACGCCTGGTCAGCTCGATACGGCTGTAGGAGAAGGAGTGGTCGCCGGGAATCTTGTGATACTGCAGGCGGATCGCCGGATCGCGAAGATAGGCCTTTACAGTCGGGTCGAACATGGATGGCGGCGGCAGCACGGTGTCCTCGGTGCCGGTAATCATGAACACCGACTTGCCGCGCAGGCCGGGGCCAAACAGGCGGGTGTCCAGGCGCAGGGCTGGCACCGACACCAGGTCCTCGCGCATGTGGGCGCCGTCGAAGTTGCGCAACATGAACAGGTCATCGGCATAGTCCAGAAAGGCCAGGGCGCTGGGCTCCCCGGCCCGGAATCCCTCCGCCATCAGGCCCAGGTTGGCCGGCGCCATGGCGCCAATGCAGGCCAGCCCGGGGTCGCGACTGCCGGCGGCCAGCGACGAGTAACCGCCGAGGGAATGGCCCAGCAGGCTGAGGTGGTTGACATCGACCCGGTAGCGGACGGCGTTCTCACGCAAAAAGCCGATAGCGGCGGCGACATCCTCTGCCTGCTGCGAGATGCAGTAATCGCCCTCGCTGCCCCAGGCGCCGCGAAAGTGAAAGAACATGACGTTAAAGCCGGCGCGGCGCATGGCCTGGGCGAGATCCAGGTTTTTCTCGTTGCCGGGCAGGCCGTGTAGCAGCACCACGGTGGGGTGGGGCCCAAGCCCGTTGGCGAGGTAGAGAATGCCCGACAGCCGGGAACCGTCTACCTCAAAGCTGAGCTCCTCAATAGAGGGGGGGAACATCTTGTCCGGCTCGGGGTCCTGGCTCAGTACCGCGTTGAGATCTACAGGCTGCGGGGCATCCGCGGCCAGGCTGGTGACCGCGCACAGAACCAGAAGCAAACACAATGCCCCGCGCATGACACCCTTCCCTGTGATTTTCTCGTGAGGGACAACATGCTACTCCCCGCTGTCATTTTGGGTCAATTTATTTGTCCAAGGCCGTCATTGTTGCCCCATGACGCACTCACCATACTGATGCGCGCTCAAATTCGGCCACGAGGACAGTCATGCTCCCCCGAGATTTCACCGAAGAACAGAACATGTTCCGCGACACCTACCGCAAGTTCCTGGCGGCAGAAATCGTGCCCCATATGGAGGAATGGCGAGACCAGGGCAGGGTTGACCCCGCGGCCTTCCGCAGGGCCGGCGAGCAGGGCCTGCTGATGATCTGGCCGGATGAAAAATACGGTGGCATCGGCGAGTACGACTTCCGCTTCGAGCAGATCATCATCGAGGAAACCGCCTACGCGCGCTGCGGTGACTGGTACAACAGCCTGCACAGTCGCCTGGTGGGGCCTTACTTCACGCGTTTCGGCAGCGAGGAGCAGTGCGAACGCTTCCTGCCCAAATGTGTCAGTGGAGAAACCATTCTCGCCATCGCCATGACTGAACCGGACGCCGGATCAGACCTGGCCGGCATGCGTAGCACGGCGGTCGAGCACGACGACCACTGGGTGCTGAACGGGTCCAAGACCTATATCTCCAACGGCATCAATGCCGACCTTATTATCGTGGCCGCCAAGACCGACCCGGATAACAACCCCCACGCTATGACCCTGTTCATCGTCGAGCGGGGCATGGAAGGCTTCGAACGCGGTCGCAACCTGAAAAAAATGGGCTGCAAAGCCCAGGACACGGCCGAGCTGTTCTTCAACGACGTCAAGGTGCCCAAGGACAACGTGCTGGGCGAGCCCGGCAAGGGTTTTATCTACCTGATGGAAGGGCTGGCGGAAGAGCGCCTGATCGGCGCCGCCGGTTACCTCGCCTCGGCGCAGCTGTCCTGGGACCTGACGTCCGAGTTCGTGAAAGAGCGCAAGACCTTCGGCAAGCCGCTGGTGGCCTACCAGAACACCCAGTTCAAGCTAGCGGAGCTGCGCACGGAGCTGGATCTGGCGCAGAGCTACGTAGACCAGTGCGTGGTGGCCTTCAATGCCGGCCGGCTGACTGCGGTGGACGCCGCCAAGGCCAAGCTGGTGACTTCCGAGCTGCAGCTCAAGGCGGCTGACATCGGCGTACACCTGCATGGTGGCGCCGGCTTCATGGACGAATACCCGATCTCGCGCCAGTTTACGGACGCCAAGATCGCTCCCATTTATGCGGGCACCTCGGAGGTGATGAAAATCATCATCAGCCGCGACTGCCTGGGGGATGACTACACGCCCTTTAACACACGCAATTTTTAATCAGCGGGCCATCAGGCTCGCATAGACTCGCTTTCAATACTTACCAACCGCAATACGCAGGAGAACAACCATGGATTTGCAAGATAAAGTTGCCGTTGTCACCGGCGGTGCCTCAGGCCTCGGCCGCGCCACCGTCAAACGCTTCGTCGCCGCCGGCGCCAAGTGCGCCATCTTCGACATGAACGAAGAGAAGGGCAATGCCCTGGCCGCCGAGCTGGGCGACGCTGTGATTTTCCAGCAGGTGAACGTGGCTGATGAAGAGTCGGTCAAGGCCGGCATCGCCGCCACCCTGGACGCCTTCGGCGCCATCCACATCAACTGCAACTTTGCCGGTATCGGCAATGCCATCCGCACCATGGGCAAGAACGGCCCCTTCCCGCTGGACGCGTTCCAGATGGTGATCAACGTCAACCTGGTGGGCACCTTTAACGTGCTGCGCCTGTGTGCCGAACAGATGGGCAAGAACGAGCCCTTCAACGACGACGGCGGCCGCGGCGTGATCATCAACACTGCCTCAGTCGCTGCCTATGAAGGCCAGATTGGCCAGGCCGCGTACTCCGCCTCCAAGGGCGGTGTGGTCGGCATGACCCTGCCGATTGCCCGCGATCTCTCGGTCATGGGTATCCGCGTCAACACCATCGTGCCCGGTCTGATTGCCACGCCGCTGATGATGGGTGGTGCCGAGGAACTGACCCCGGAAATCTGGGAATTCCTCAAGCCGCTGGGCAGCCAGGTGCTGTTCCCGCAGCGCCTCGGTGATCCGGATGAGATTGCCCATACCGCTCAGTACATTGTCGAAAACAACTACGTGAACGGAGAGTGTATCCGTATGGACGGCGGCATAAGAATGCAGCCGAAGTAATAGTGGCCTCGACAGGGAACTGGTCTTTTCACTCGATATCCGCGTTGCGAAAGGCGTTTCGATGCTCATGTATTGGCATATGCACTGCGCTCGAAACGCCTTCCGCGCCTTGATCTCAAGCGAAAACCCTCAGTTCTCCGGGGCTGGTTATCGATAGCCTCGTTCCGGCGGGTGCCTGTAGTGGCAGCGAGGTTCCCGATGCCCGTCTCGCGGCACAAAGCGAGTGACTTTCTACATTTAGATAGTTTTGTAACTGTTTGATAATTAATAATAAATGGCCTTTGGGTTGGCCTGCGGGTTGCCCGGACATCACTAAGAGGAGGGCGCGATGGGTCCCCTGAATGGATACACAGTCATCGAGCTTGCCGGCATTGGCCCGGCGCCGATGGGCGGGATGATTCTCGCCGATATGGGTGCTGAGGTGATTCGCATCGAGCGGGCCGGCGCCTTCAGTCCCAAGCTCAGCAAGGATGTCAGCTTCCGCGGCAAAAAGTCCGTGGTGCTGAACCTCAAGGATCCGCAGGGCGTGGAAACGCTGCTGCGCATGGTCGAAAACGCCGACGTGTTGATCGACCCTTACCGACCCGGCGTTTGCGAGAAACTGGGTATCGGCCCGGAGGTCTGTCTGGCGCGCAACCCGAAGCTGGTGTTCGCCCGCATGACCGGCTGGGGCCAGGAAGGACCGCTCGCGAAAGCCGCCGGTCACGATATCAACTACATCAGTATCACCGGCGCGCTGTACGCGGTGGGTCGCGGCGGTGAGAAACCGGTGCCGCCGCTGAATATCGTCGGCGATATGGGCGGTGGCGGCATGCTGCTGGTCAACGGCGTGCTGGCGGCGCTGCTGGAAGCACACAACAGTGGTAAAGGGCAGGTCATCGATGCCGCCATGGTAGATGGTGCGGCCCAGCTTATGTGGATGTTCCACGGCTTCCAGGCCCACGGCGGCTGGGACCACAGCCAGCGCGAGGCGAATATGCTGGACGGCGCGGCGCATTTCTACGACAGCTACGAGTGCGCTGATGGCGAGTACATTTCGATCGGCTCCATCGAGCCCCAGTTCTACGCCCTGCTGATGGAGAAGGCGGAGCTCAACCCCGAGGACTTCGCCGACCAGCACAACAAGGACAAGTGGCCCGAGTACAAGGCACAACTGACCGAGGTCTTCAAAAGCAAGACCCAGGCGGAATGGTGCGAGCTCATGGAGGGCACCGATGTCTGCTTTGCGCCGGTGCTCAGCTTCATGGACGCTCCAAACCATCCGGCCAACGTCGCACGCGAGGTGTACGTGGAAGTCGACGGCATTACCCAGCCGGCGCCGGCGCCGCGTTTCAGTCGCACGCCGAGCAGTGTGCGCCACGGTGCCCACGATGTGGGCGAGGACACTGACACAGTGCTCAGTGCCATGGGCTTCGAAGCCCAGGAAATCGCCAGCCTCAAGGAGGCCGGCAGCATCGGCTGACCGGGAGCAGCACTTATGAGCCAATATGAGAACCTGATTGTCGAGCGCGATGGCCCGATTGCCATTGTCAGCTTTAATCGCCCCAAGACCCTCAACGCCATCGAAGCAGGTATCCGCCGGGAGATGTTGCTGGCCTTCAACGAGGTCAATGCTGACGATAGCGTCCGCGTGGTCATCCTCACAGGCAATGGCCGGGCGTTTTGCGCCGGTGCCGACCTGACCGAAAAGAACCCGGAGGGTTTTGACGTCGAAGTCATGCTCAACACCGAGTACAAGGATGCCATGCTGGCCATCACCCATGCGCCCAAGCCCTGGATCAGCGCCGTGAACGGCGCCGCCGCCGGTATCGGCAGCGCCTTTGCCATGAACTGTGATCTCACCGTGATGGCGGACAACGCCTACCTGTACCAGGCCTTTGCCGCTATCAGCCTGATCCCCGATGGCGGGGCCCACTGGCACCTGGTGCAAACCCTGGGCAAGAAAAAAGCCTACGAACTGATCGCCCTCGGCGAGAAGTTGAAAGCGGCGGACTGTCTGGCGCTGGGCCTGTGCAACCGGGTAGTACCCGAGGCCGAGTTGATGTCCGCTGCGAAAGCACTGGCCACGGAGCTGGCCGGCAAGGCGCCCCTGTCCCTGCGCTACGCCAAGGAGGCCCTGCATGCGGCCACCGTGCAGCCGCTGGACGAGACCATCAGCAACGAGGCCCGCCTGCAGAAGATCTGCATGAACAGTGAGGACGCCCGCGAGGGTGCCGTGGCTTTCCTGCAGAAGCGCGCGCCCCAGTTCAAAGGGGCCTGATTGATACCGGAGGAGGTTCACACCATGAGCGACGTGTTACTGGTAGAAAAAGACGGGGCCATCGCCACCCTGACACTCAATCGGCCCGAGGTGATGAACGCGCTGTCACCGGAATTACTGTCCGAGCTGTGTGGCAGCTTCAAGGCGCTACAGGCTGATCGCGATATCCAGGTAGTCATCCTCACCGGCAATGGCCGTGCTTTCTGCGCGGGCCTGGACCTGAAGGCCATGGCAGGGCATCCCGGTGGGCTGGAGGCTTTCGCCATCCATGGCGACAACGACGTGGCGCGGGCGATGGCGGATTTCGATCGGCCTATCATTGTTGCGGTCAACGGCGTGGCCGCCACGGGCGGATTCGAGCTGGCACTGATGGGGGATATTCTGATCGCCTCGGAAGAGGCGCGCTTTGGTGACACCCACTGCCGGGTCGGCCTGGCGCCGGGCTGGGGTCTGTCCCAGAAGCTCGCGCGTATGATCGGGCCCAGCCGTGCCAAGGAAGCCCACTTCACGGGTAACTTCATTTCCGCCCGGCAGGCTGCCGATTGGGGCATGGTGAGCCGTGCGGTTCCGGCCGACCAGTTGCAGGCGGATGCCCGCAAGGTGGCGGAGGATATCGCCTCCTGCGTACCGGCCACGGTGAAAATCTACAAGAAGCTGGTGGATGACGGGCTCGCCTCCACCCTCGGCGCCGGTATGGAAATGGAGAAGCTGGTAATGGGCCACGCCAACAAGGGCGTGAGCGGTGACGATATCGGCCAGCGGCGCGAGAACGTCCAGGCCCGCGGCAAGCAGCAGGTATAGCCATGGCGCCCAGCAAACGTATCGCCCTGTCCCTGCCGGCGCCCACCGGTAGTGTGGCTGACACCATCGCCATGGCGCGGCAGGCAGAAACCCTCGGCTATGACGACATCTGGCTGGCGGATGCCGGCGGCCTGGATGCCTTTACGCTGGCGCCGATGCTGCTCGAGGCCACGGAAAAACTGCGCCTGGGGATTGCGGTGGTGCCTGCCTATACTCGTACGCCGGCGGTAATGGCGTCCACCCTGGCGGTGCTGCACCAGGCCTATCCCGGCCGCTTTATTCCCGGCTTCGGTACCTCCAGCCACGCCATCATCGAAGGATGGCACGGCCTGGCGCTGGAAAAGCCGCTAACACGCATGAAGGAGACCGTGGCGCTGTTGCGCAGCATGCTGGCCGGAGAAAAAACCGACTTCGCCGGGGAGACCCTGCGCAGCAAGGGCTACCGGCAGGCGCCCAGCGAGAACGCACCCATTTACCTGGCGGCGCTGCGCTCGAAGATGGTGGAGACGGCGGCGGAAATCTCCGATGGCGTCATCCTCAACCTGTTCCCCCGCGGCGCGCTGGCAAAGATCATGGAGCACGTGGCCATCGGTGCGGAGCGGGGTGGCAAGGATCCTGCCGATGTGGAGATCGTCTGCCGCCATATGGTGGTAGTGAGCGAAGACAAGGCCGCTGCCCGCGATGCCTTCCGGGCCGGCTTTGTCGGCTACTACGCGACGCCGGTCTACAACAAGTTCCTGGAATGGGCGGGGTATGCCGATGCCGCGGCGGAAATCCGCGCGGGCTGGGCGGCAAAAGACCGGGAACGTACGGCGGCGGCCCTGCCGGATGAGCTGGTGGACGAAATCGCCGTGATCGGCAGTCCCGACGAGTGCCGCGAACTGATGCGCTGGTACGCCGATGCGGGCATCCACACCAATATCATTTCCTGCATCTATCCCACACCGGACGTGCTCTCGGCTACCGCCGACACCTTCGCGGCGGAGAACTTCAGTTTTTGAAACCCCGCGACGCCGCCACCCTGATCATCGTTCGCAATCGGCGCGAGGTGCTGGTGGGGGTGCGCAGTGCCGGCCATGTGTTTATGCCCAATCTGTATGTGTTCCCCGGCGGACGGGTTGACCCGGGTGACGCCCGGGTACCGTGCCCGCTGTCACTGGCGCCGGCTACGGCAGACAAACTGCAGCGTTCACTCAGCCCGGCCCGCGCCCGGGCACTGGCAATGACGGCGGTGCGGGAGACCTTCGAGGAAACCGGCCTGGTGCTGGGAGCGCGACCGCTGATCCCGGTGAGGAGCCGCTCGCCGCACTGGAAACCCTTTTTCGAGCTTGGCCTGGTGCCCGCTATCGACAAACTGGAGTACGTGGGCCGCGCCATCACGCCCCCCAACCAGGTGCGGCGTTTCGACGCGCGCTTTTTTATGGTGGATGCCAGGCATATGCAGGGCGAGTTGAAGGGTAATGGCGAGCTGGAAGACCTGCGCTGGGCGCCTCTGGCGTCGGCCCATCGACTGGCCCTGTCGCCGATTACCGAACTGATGCTGAGTATGCTGAAGCGCCGCATTACCGGTAAACCCGAGAACCCCTACCAGGTGCCGTTTTTCCGGGAGCTCAACGGCAAGGAGTTGATCGAGTATGAGTGAAGCGTTGCTGATCGAGGAACAGGGGCCGGTGGCCTGGGTCACGCTTAACCGCGGCGACCAGCTCAACACCCTGATCATGCCCATGGTGGACGGCCTGGTGGACTACTTCGGCGGCCTGGCACAGCGCCCGGAGATTCGTATCGTGGTGCTGCGCGCGCAGGGGCGGGCATTCTGCGCCGGCCTCGACCTGGCGGCGGACGGCAGCGGCGCTGAACCCACACCACAGGGCATTTACGCGATGCAAAAGCGCATCGGTAATATCTACCGCGCCATGCGAGCCTGCCCGCAGCCGATAATCGCCCTGGTGCAGGGGGCAGCCTGCGGCGGCGGTTTCAGCCTGGCGCTGGCGGCGGACATCCGCATTGCCGGGGAAACCGCAAAAATGAATGCCGCCTATATTCGCGCCGGTTTCGGTGCCTGCGATATGGGCTGCAGCTACTTTTTGCCACGGCTGGTTGGCCTGTCGGTAGCGTCAGAGTTGATGATGACCGGTCGCTTCATTCACGCCGAGCGGGCCCTGGCCACCGGGCTGGTCTCGGAGGTGGTGCCGGATGACGAGCTGATAGCCGCCGCACAGCCCTATATTGATGAAATGTTAAAGACCACGCCGATGGGCCTGCGGCTCACCAAGGAGGGGCTCAATCACAGTATCGATGCACCGGGGCTGGAAGCGGCCATGGCCATGGAAGACCGCCAGCAGAGCCTGGTGGCCATGACCGCGGACTGCGCTGAAGCTCAGCGGGCATTTTTTGGCAAGCGTGACCCGGAGTATGGGGACCGTTGACTGCCTTCGCCGGCAGTCTGTGCCAGACTCATAAGAAAAATACAGGTCGGTAACAGGTGGACACGATGGAAGCGGGAACGGCGCTGGCGCGCCTTAGATCGGGTAACGAGCGTTTTGTGACAGGCGCGCTGGCGTCGATGACGGCGCGGGAATCCCTGCCGGCACCGATAGCGATTGTGCTGGGCTGCGCGGATTCGAAAGTGCCGCCGGAAATGGTCTTTGACCAGGTGCTGGGCGACCTGCATGTGGTGCGGGTGCCAGGTAACGTGGCCGCTCCGGCGCAGATCGCCGAGATCGAGCACGCTGCCCAGACCTTCGGTACTCGCCTGGTGGTGGTACTGGGTCATTCCGGCTGCGATGCGGTGGAGGCCACCCTGGCCGAGCTGCGCCTGCCGGCAGAAGAGCGCGATGAAGGTTTGGCTGTCACCGTGGAGCGTATTCGCCCGGCGGTGGCGGAACTGCTGGAATCGGCCATCGCTGGCGATGAGGCAGCGCTGCTGGCGGCGGCCGTCGAGTCCAATGTGTTGGCGGCGGTAGAACACCTGCTGCACGACTCGGACGTGCTGGAAAGTCACCAGCAGTCCGGCGGACTGGCCATTGTCGGTGCGGTCTATGACCTGGAAAGCGGCAAGGTGAGCTTCTTCGAGTAGATGAATGCCGCCAAAGTACAAGATGAGGAGTAACAGGCCCATTGGCTGAAGATCAGGACAAACAGCCGCTGCGTCCGGAACTGGCGGCGCTGCATCAGCGTCTGGCAAACACCGGTGACGCGGTGCGCGAGGACGCGACCGCCCGACGTCACGCCCGGGGCTATCGCACGGCTCGGGAAAACCTCGCCGACCTGGTCGATGCCGACAGCTTCATCGAGTACGGGCAGCTGGCGGTAGCCGCCCAGCGCAACCGCCGGGAGTATGAAGACCTGCAGGTCAATACACCGGCCGACGGGGTGATTACCGGCGTCGGTACCATCAACGGCCAACGCGCAGCCGTGGTGGTGTATGACTACACGGTGCTGGCGGGCACCCAGGGTTATTTTCATCACCACAAGCTGGACCGCCTGTTTGAACTGGCGGAAGAGTGGGAATTGCCGGTGGTGATGTACACCGAAGGTGGCGGCGGTCGCCCCGGTGATACGGATGCCACGGTGTCGGTGGCTGGCCTGCAGGTGCAGTCTTTCGTGACCTGGGCGCGGCTGTCGGGTCAGGTGCCGCGCATTGCAGTGAACAACGGCTACTGTTTTGCGGGCAATGCGGCACTGTTTGGCTGCGCCGACATCACGGTAGCCACGCGCAGTTCCTGGATCGGTATGGCCGGCCCGGCGATGATCGAGGGCGGCGGCCTGGGCGTGCACGAACCGACTGCGATAGGACCGATTGATGTACAGGAGCGCAACGGCACGGTGGATATCGTCGCCGAGGATGAAGCGGACGCGACCCGCATCGCCCGCGAATTGCTGGGCTACTTCCAGGGACCGCGAGCCGACTGGCAGGTCGCCGACCAGGCCAGCCTGCGCGATGCGGTGCCGGAAGACCGGCGCTGGGGCTACCCGGTACGACGCATCATCGACACTATCGCCGATACCGGCTCCTTCCTGGAACTGCGGAGGATTTACGGCCGGCCTATCATCACCGGCTTCATGCGGCTGGAAGGGCGCCCGGTTGGTCTGATCGCCAATGACTGCCAGCAACTCGGCGGAGCCGTGGACGCCGAGAGTGCCGAGAAGGCCGCACGCTTCCTGCAGCTCTGTGATGCCTTTGAACTGCCGGTGGTGTCGCTGACCGATACCCCCGGTTTCATGGTGGGACCGGACAGTGAGAAGCAGGCCGCGGTGCGGCGCATGTCCAGCCTGTTTGTCAGTGCGGCCTCGATTACGGTGCCGCTGGTCGCGATCTTCCTGCGCAAAGGCTATGGCCTGGGCGCCATGGCGATGACCGGCGGCAGCTTTGCCTCGCCGGTGTACGCTGCCGCCTGGCCCACCGGCGAGTTTGGCGGCATGGGCCTGGAGGGTGCTGTGCGCCTGGGTTACCGCAAGGAGTTGGAGGCGGTGCCAGAAGGGCCGGAGCGCGACGCCTTGTTTGAACAGCTGGTGGCGAAAATGTACGAGATCGGCAAAGCCACCGAGGCCGCCTCCCACCTGGAGATCGATGCGGTCATCGACCCTATCGACACCCGTGCCGTCATTATCCGAGCCTTGAATGCGGCGCCCTCGGCGCGCGCTCCCAAGGGCAGCCGTCGCAACTTCGTGGATACCTGGTGACTATGGCGGGCGCATTCAAACGTATTGGCCTGGCCCGGGAATGTGAATCCCCGGAGAACCCAGGCGGCATGGAAAAGCGCGTGGCGCTGGTTCCCGAGGATGTGCAGGCCCTGGTGGAAGCCGGTGCCGAATTTGCCGTCGAAGTCGGCGCCGGGGAGGGCGTGGGCTTTACTGACGAGGAATACCTGGCCGCCGGGGCGCGCATCGAAAGCGCCTCCGAGATCTACCGGAACAAGGATCTGCTGATTAAGTTCAAGGGGCCGTCCATGGAGTCCGTTCCGGAGATGGCTCCCGGCTGCACCCTGTTCTGCATGGCTCATTTTCATTCCTACCCGGAGCGGGCAGCGCTGCTGCAGCAACAGCGTATCAATGTGATTGCCATGGAGGAGGTGCTGGAGTCGCCGAAGTCCCAGAGTGACCTGCGCATCCTCGGACGCCTGGCGATGAACGATGCGCTAACGCCGATCATGGACGACAACACCATCGGCGGTACCCGCATTCGTGTGCTGCAGTGGACGCCGCGGCTGGATGCCGCCGTGCGCCGGGCCGGCAACCGCGACCCGCGCTCGCTGGATGTACTGCAGGGTGATTCGCGTTACGAGGAACTCAACAAGCTGGGCACCGAGGCGCTGTACTTCTATGACAGCGACAGTTTTGTGGATCAGCACGGCCTGCTGCCGCGGCTGGAGGAGGACGGCTGCCGGGTGTATGACCTGGCGAAGTTCGAGGCAGAGCAGGGGGCTGCTGCCACCAACGCTTACCGCTCCCAGCACCCGCCGCACCCCTTCGGTCTGCGCCGCATCCAATGCCTGCATGAAACCGGCCGGGCCGGCGCCCGCTACGGTGTGAAGCTACTCAGGGACAACAAGCCCGGCATCGACCTGCGCAATGCGCGGGTGGTGGTGCTGGGTTACGGTAATGTCGGCCAGGGCGCGATTCACGAATTGAACGAACAGGGCGTCGGCTGTGTCAACGTGCTGGGGCGAACACATACCATGCACGGCCGCATCGACTTCTGGCTGCGGGATGCAGACCTTATCGTCAACGGCGCGGAACAGCCCAAAGAGCTGCGCGGGCTCAACTACCTGGTCAGCAATGAGCACCTGGAGACCCTGGTGCCGGACGGTTCCGTGGTCATCGACCTGGTCGGTGGCAGCCCCACCAACCGTTCACCGGTGGAGGCAGTGTTGAACTGCACTTTCCTGACCGATCCCCACTTCGTCCACAGCGGCGTGACCGTGTCCTCGCTTTGGGGTTGGCCGATGATGGGAATGATGCGTGACACTGCGCTGCGCTATTCCAGCCAGATCCGCGATGTATTGCTGGGCCCGGAACAGCTGATGGCCGGTCTCCACGACCTGGCCCCGGCGTTGAGCGCGCGCTGGTCTGCGGCCCATTCGAATAAGTTGTAACAGGAGAGTTCAATGTCGCTGGATTTTGATTCTGCACGGCTACCCAACCCCCACCTGACCGAAGAGCACGAGGCCTGGCGCACCCAGCTGCGGCGTTTCATCGACGCCGAGATCATGCCCTACGCGGAAGAGTGGGATGAGGCGGGCGAAATCCCCATGGCGCTCTGGCCCAAGGCCGCTGAAGTCGGCCTGCTGGGGCTGGGTTATCCGGAGGAGTACGGCGGTGTCCAGGAAGGCATAGACTCCTGGTACGGCTGGATTACCAACGAAGAGCTGGCGCGCCACAGCGTCGGCGGCGTCAATGCCAGCCTGATGGTGCATGGCATCGGCCTGCCGCCGGTGATCAACTGGGGGCCGGACTGGATGAAGCAGCAGATCGCGCCGCCGGTTCTGCGCGGCGAGAAGCACATAGCGCTGGGTATCACCGAGCCGGGCGGCGGCTCCGATGTGGCCCAGCTCAGGACCACGGCGGTGCGCGATGGTGATTACTACATCGTCAACGGCTCCAAGACCTATATCACCGGCGGCATGCGCGCCAACTGGGTCTCCACCGCGGTACGCACCGGCGGGGAAGGGGCCGGCGGGGTGTCCATGCTGTTGATTCCCACCGATGCCGAAGGCTTCTCCCGCACCCCACTGGACCGCAAGCAGGGCTGGTGGGCCTCGGATACCGCGACCCTGTACTTCGACAATGTGAGGGTGCCCGCGGAGCACCTGATCGGCGAGGAGAACAAGGGTTTCCTGGTCATTATGACCAACTTCAACGGCGAACGTATGGCCATGGCGGCCGGCATGGAGGCACTCGGCCGGGTCTGCCTGGAGGAGGCCGTCGAGTGGGCCCGCGATCGCAACACCTTTGGCAAGCGCCTGGCGGACCACCAGGTCATTCGCCACAAGATCGCCATAATGAAGCAGAAACTGAATGCCACCCAGGCCTATATTCGCTGCTGCTACGAAGCCATCGAGGCCGGCCACCCTGACCCCGGGGATATCGCCCTGCTCAAGGTGCAGGCCAGCGAGACCATGGAATTCTGTGCCCGCGAGGCCATGCAGATCCTCGGTGGCATCGGCTATATGCGCGGCAGCCGGGTAGAACGTATCTATCGTGAAGTGCGGGTCAACGCCATCGGCGGCGGCTCGGAAGAAATCATGCGCGACCTGGCGGCGCGCCAGTACAAGCTATAGGAGGCAGCCTCGCACGGGCTGAGTAACGCTTATGACGATGAAACTCTGGCACTGCCGAGGCGCCCGCTCACTGCGGGCCCTGTGGGCGCTGGAAGAGATGGGCCTGGATTACGACCTGCACGTGATGCCGTTCCCACCGCGCATATTTGAACAGGACTACCTCGGAGTGAATCCGCTGGGCACCATACCCTTCCTGAAGGACGGCGATACCGAGATGACGGAGTCCAGCGGCATCTGCCTTTATCTCGTCGAGCGCTACCAGCAGTGGGACTTCGGCCTCAAGGTGGACCACCCCGAATACGGCAACTACCTCAACTGGTTGTTTCACTCAGATGCGACGCTGACCTTTCCCCAGACCATTGCCATGCGCTATTTCCACCTGGAGCCGACGCCGGAAAAGCAGCCGGTGGCGGTCGATTACGGCAAGTGGTTCTATGCCCGGCTGCGCTGGCTCGACGCCCACCTCGAGACTCGTGACTGGCTGGTCGACAATCGTTTCACGGTGGCGGATATCGCTATCGGCTACGCCCTGTACCTGGCGGATACCCTGAAGCTGGGCGACGCCTGCGGCCGCGAATTCAAGCCGCAAACCGCCGACTATCTGGCACGTTTACGAGAGCGCCCGGCCTTCCAGCGCGCCGACGCCATGGACGCCGAGGGCGGCGGCAGCGAAGCCAAGGATTTCATTCAGGAGGACCAGTCATGAACAGTGCTGTAGACGCCCCCTCGCAGAGAGAACTCGACGACTTTCGCAGCCAGGTGGCCGCCTGGCTGAAAGACAACAAACCCGCCGACCCCGGATTCCTGCTGCCGCAGACCTTCATGGAGGTGGGCTCGGACCAGCAGCTCGACTTCCTGCGCGAATGGCAACACAAGCTGTGGTCTGCGGGCTACCTGGGTATGGCCTGGCCCAAGGAATACGGCGGCCAGGGCGTGCCGGCGGTATTCCAGGTGATCGCCGACGCGGAAATGCGCCGTGCCGCCGTGCCGATTGCCTTCAACGTCATCGGTCTCGGCTGGGCCGGGCCGCTGATTTTGCACAGGGGTAGCGAGGAAGAGAAACAGAAGTATCTCAAGAACATCCTTAGCGCCGAGGACATCTGGTGCCAGGGCTTCTCCGAGCCGGACCACGGTTCAGACCTGGGCAATGTGCAGACTCGCGCAGTGCGCGATGGCGACGACTACGTCGTCAACGGCACCAAGATCTGGACCACCATGGGGAATTACGCCAAATACATGATCCTGCTGGCGCGCACCAACCCAAACGCGGAGCGCAAGTACGACGGCCTGTCGTTTTTCCTGTCGCCCATGCAGGTGGACGGTATCGACCCGCGCCCGATCCAGAAACTGACCGGCGAGTACGGCTTTACCGAGACCTTCTTCACCGACGCCCGCATTCCCGCCAGTTGCCTGATGGGCGAGGAGGGCGAGGGCTGGAAGATTGCCATGCAGACCCTGCAGTACGAGCGCGGCGCCGAAGCCGGTGCTGCCGGCGGCCTGATGCAGGTGCGAGTGGTGATCGACGATGTGATCGAGTGCCTCAAGGGCGTGACGCGCGACGGCCAGCCGCTGCTGGAGGACCCGGTGATCCGCGACGAGCTGGTGAAGCTGATGATCGAGGAGAAAGCCCAGGGCCTGAGCAATCGCCGGGCCGGTATTCCGGCGCTTACGTCGGATTACCCGTTCTCGCTCAACCTGTCCGGCAAGCTGCGCAGCAGCGAATACGCTCGCCGCATGCGCAAGTTTGCCGTCGCAGCCCAGGGCGCCCACGGCGGCCTGTATGTGGAGGATGCCGACGCACTGGATGCCGGCTTCTGGCAGCGCGCCTACCTCAATAATTTCTCCACCACCATCGGTGGTGGCACCAGCCAGATCCAGGCCAACATCGTCGGCGAGCACGTGCTCGGCCTGCCCAAGTAGAGGATTTCCGTGATGAGCAATGCACTGAGTTTTACTGACGAGCAGGCCATGATCCTCGACAGCGCCCGGGAGTTCTGCCGCGAGAAGTCGCCAGTGCCAGCGGTGCGCGCGCAGTTGTCCAGCGATAGCGGTTTCGACGCGACCACCTGGGAGGAAATGGTGGCCCTGGGTTGGCCGGCCCTGGCGATTCCGGAAGAGTTCGGCGGCGCCGGCCTCGGCTTCGGCAGCATTGTGCCGATTGCCGAGAGCATGGGCCGCGCCCTGTTGTCCACGCCTTTGTTCAGCGCGACGCTGGCAGCCCAGGCTATCCTGCGCGGCGGCAGCAGCAGCCAGAAGGAGCAGTGGCTACCGCAGATTGCAGCCGGCACGCCGGCGACGGTGGCACTGCTGGACGGTGGTGACTGGGGCGCGACCCGTACCACCTGCACCGCCACCCGCAATGGCGACAGCGTCACGTTGAGCGGAGAGAAGTGGTATGTGGCAGATGCCGGTGTCGCGTCCCTGTTTGTGACCTGGTGTGAGCTGGATGGCAGCAGCGCCTTGGTGGTCGTAGAGCAGGGGCATCTCGGAGCTGATGCGATCCAGCCACACCGGCTGCTGGACGAAACCAAGCGGGCCGCCAAGCTATCACTGGACGGCGTGAGTGTTCCCGCCGGCAATGTCCTGGAGGCGAATCTGGAGGTGAATCTTGAGGTGAATAGCGCTGACGGCGTGTTGCGAGACCTGCATCTTCTGGGCGCACTGCTATTGGCGGCAGAGGCCACGGGCAGCACCGGCGCCTGCCTGGATACGGTGGTGGACTACCTCAAGACCCGTAAGCAGTTTGGCAAACTGATTGGCTCCTACCAGGCCCTCAAGCATCCGACGGTAGATATTCTCTGCGGCCTGGATGCCGCTCGCAGCCTGATCTATCACGCCGCCACGCTGCTGGACGACGCTGCGGCGGATGCGGAACTGGATCGAGACATTGAGATCGCCTGCCGCATGGCCAAGGCCCAGGCAGTGGACGCCCTGACCTTTGCCGGTGATCGCGCGGTGCAGTTCCACGGTGGGATGGGCTTTACCTACGAATGCGATGCCCAGCTCTATATCCGCCGGGCCCAGCATGCGCAGCAGCAGTTTGGCGACGCCTGGCATCACCGCAAGCGCCTTGCGGGCCTGTTGCTCGACACGGCCGCCTAGCGACAAACCTCAACGGAGAAAAACATGAAAGACCTGTTCGACGTCAGCGGCAAGGTAGCCGTGGTAACCGGTGGCAGCACCGGCATTGGCGCCATGATTGCCCGCGGCTTCGTGGAAAACGGCGTCAAGACTTACATCACTGCCCGCAAGCAGCCACAGCTCGATGAAACGGCGGCTGCGCTGTCTGAGTTTGGCGAGTGCATCGCCCTTCAGTCCGACCTGTCCACCATGGACGGTTTGAATGCCTTCGCCGACGCGGTGCTGGCGCGGGAAGACAAAATCGACATCCTCATCAACAACGCCGGCGCCACCTGGGGCGCCCCGGTAGACGAGTTTCCCGAGAGCGGCTGGGACAAGGTGATGGACCTCAATGTTAAATCCATCTTTTTCCTGACCCAGCGCTTCCTGCCGGCACTGCGGGCGGCGGGCAGCAAGGACGAGCCGGCACGGGTCGTGAATATTGCCTCGATCAACGGCATCACCCACCCGGGCATGGACAACTATTCCTATTCCGCCAGCAAGGCGGCGGTGATTCAGCTCACCCGCCATATGGCCGCAGACCTGGGACCTGACAATATCAATATCAACGGCATTGCCCCCGGCTTCTTCCCCAGCAAGATGACGGCCTTCCTGCTGCCGGATGACCCGGAGGAGATGGAGGTTACCGAGCAGCCGATCCGCCGCCTGGGTCGCGCGGAAGACGCCGCCGGCACCACCATCTATCTGTGTTCCAAAGCCAGCAATTACCTGTGCGGACACACCATCGTGATGGACGGTGGCGTGATCGCCGGGTCCTGACGGCCGGTGGCGCTCAGTAAGCTCAGCCGGTCGATTCGCGGCAGCCGCGCCATTGTTACCGGCGCGGCGAGTGGCATTGGCCGGGCTACCGCCTGCCTGTTTGCCGATGAAGGGGCGACGCTGGCGCTGCTGGACCGCAATGCCGATGCCCTGGCAGCGCTCAAGGCAGAGATTGCAGCCACCGGCGCTGAAGCCCATGTGTTTGCCGTGGATCTCGCTGAACGCGACCGGGTCACCGAAACGGTTGAGGCCGCCATTGGCGCCCTGGGCGGCCTGGATATTCTGGTTAACAACGCCGGGCTGGCGATTCCGGCCGCGGTGGATAGCGATGACTACCCGGCCTCCTGGGATACCTCACTGGCGGTCATGGTAGAGGCGCAGGCCTGGGCGGCGCGCGCCGCGCTGCCGGCGCTGCGTCAGGCGTCGCATCCGCGCATTGTGAACCTGGCCTCTACAGAGGGGCTGGGCGCGACGCGCTTCAACAGCGCCTACGTGGTGGCCAAGCACGCGGCGGTCGGGCTGACCCGAGCATTGGCGGTAGACCTTGGGAAAGAGGGCATCACCGTTAATGCAGTCTGTCCGGGGCCGGTGCGGACCAGCATCACCGAGGCCATCCCGGAAGCCGATAAGCAGACCTTCGCGCAGCGCCGCACCGCGCTGCGGCGCTATGCCGAGCCGGAAGAAATCGCCCACGCGATCCTGCACCTGGCACTGCCGGCATCCAGTTTTATCACCGGCGCCACCCTGGTGGCGGACGGTGGTGTGACCATTCGCAATGCCTGATAGCGGACCAGTATGCCTATGAATTTCGATAAAACTGCAGCGTATTTTGATCTCAGCGGCAAGGTGGTGCTGGTTACCGGGGGCAGCCGCGGCCTGGGCCTGGCCATGTGCCGTGGATTTGCCGACGCGGGGGCTACGGTCGTGGTCAGCTCTCGCAAGCAGGACGCCTGTGATGCCGCCGCCGCAGCGATTGCCGGAGAGACCGGGCAGCCGTGTGTCGGTATCGCCTGCCATGTCGGCGACTGGGACGCCTGTGATGCGCTGGTGGAGGCGGTCTATGAGCGCTATGGGCGCATCGATGTACTGGTGAACAATGCCGGCATGTCACCGCTGTACCCCTCGCTGACCAGTGTCACCCGCGAACTGTGGGACAAGGTGTCCGCGGTCAACCTCGCCGGGCCGTTCCGCCTGTCAGCGGTGGTGGGTGAGCGCATGGCGGCGGGTGAGGGCGGCAGCATCATCAATGTCAGCAGCATTGCCGCCGTGTCTCCGACGCCCCATGAGGTGCCCTATGGCACTGCCAAGGCCGGTCTCAACAACCTCACGGAATCCATCGCCCGTGCCTATGCTCCCAAGGTGCGTTGCAACTGCATTATGCCCGGCCCCTTTGCGACCGATATCGCCAGGGCCTGGACGCCGGAGGTGGTGGCGGCTTTTGAATCCATGGTGCCGCTGGGCCGTGTGGGTGAGCCGCAGGAAGTGGTGGGCGCTGCGCTGTTTCTGGCCAGTGATGCCGGCAGCTACACCAATGGCGCCATCCTCAAAATTGACGGTGGGGCAGCCTATAACTGATTCCCCGGGGCCCCGGCTCAGGCCAGTGCAGCCCTAATCAGCCGGCGTAGCTGCTCTTCGAAGCAGCCTCGCGTAATCGCCATCTGCCGCTTGCCAAAGATGTTGTCCAGGGTGGGCTGGGATACGGCAAAGTAGTGTGCGGCCCCCAGCAGCTGGTAAACCACCGCCAGTGCCCGGGCGCGACTGTAGCTGCTGTTTACTGACTGCACAGTACTCACCAGCTCCTCAAGATAGTCCTTCAGGTACCAGTTGCCGGCCCGGTCGGCGCGCTGCTCGTTGTCCAGCAGTTCGCGCATGATCAGCCGGGCAGAGTCCTGGTTTTTCATCTGCCCGCGAAACTGGGCCAGCAGCATCTCCTCCAGCTGTTCTGCGGGGTCCGGGTATCGCTGTCTGATAGCAGCATTGTTGGCAGCCAGTCGCTCAGACAGCGCCCGCAGTACCTCACCGTAGAGTTTTTCCTTGTTACCGAAGTGGTGCAGCAGGGCCTGCTTGGTCAGGCCCAGCTTCCGGGCGATGGTGGCGATACTGGCACCGTAGAAGCCTTTGTCAGCAAACAGTTGCTCCGCAGCGGCCAGGAATTGCTCTCGAGTGCTGGTGGTCATTGAATGTCTCCCTGTTACAGGAGTGTACGGCATGGCTTGACAGCTTACCATGCGGTAAGTACATTGCTTACCAAACGGTAAGGCAGTGGAATTGAGCGGAGAGCACTATGCGGCAGGAAACCCAGGTTGAGCTTCTCAAAGAGCTGGTGGATTTGCATGACAACAAAGCGCCATACCTGTCTGAGCCCTGGACGAAGGTGTCCCCGGGCCGTTACAGCGAACCTGACATGTTTGTCAGGGAGCGGGAGCATATATTCCACGCGAAACCGCTGATTGCGGCACACATCAGTGAGTTGAAGGAGCCGGGCGCCTACCTGACCTGCGAACTGGCGGGCAAGCCGCTGCTGTTGGTGCGCGACGAGAGCGACAAGGTGCGCTGCTTTGTGAACGTGTGTCGGCATCGGGGCGCGCAACTGGTGGGCGAATCCAGCGGCTGCAAGCACCGCTTCAGCTGTCCTTACCACGCCTGGACCTGGAATAGCAGCGGTGAGCTGATCGGTGTGCCCCATGAAAAAACCGGTTTCCCGGATCTGGACCGGGAAGCGTACCGGCTGCATGAGCTGCCCTGTGAGGAGCGTGCGGGCTGGGTATGGGTGTCATTCTCCGCCGACCGGACCATTGACGTGGCGGGCCACCTCGGGGAGTTGGACGGTGAATTCAGCCGTTTGGATGCGCAGTCCCATATCATCTACGAGACCAGCACGCGCGATCTCAACTGCAACTGGAAAATCCTGGTGGAGGGCGGCCTGGAGGCCTACCACTTCCGCGTCGCTCACCGCGAAACCATCGCGCCGCTGTTCCTCGACAACCTGTCGTCATATCGCTGTGTAGGCAAGCATATCCGCTCGGTGTTGCCGCGTAGCAGTCTGCCGGATATGGCAGGCCAGCCCAGTGAAGACTGGGAGATCAACAAGCACGCCAATCTGCTGTATACCATCTTCCCGGGCTCCCAGTTCCTGGTACAGGAGGATCACTTCATCTGGATCCAGGGGATTCCGGTCTCAGCCGGTCAGACCAGGCTGCGCTTGTCGACCATGATCCCCGCCAGCGAGGCCACGGCGGAAAAGGAAAGCTACTGGAAGCGCAACCACGCGTTGACCATGTACACCCTGGACGAGGATTTCGAGCTGGGGGAGGCGATTCAGCGCGGTCTCGATACCGGCGCTAATCCGCATCTGAATTTCGGGCGGTTTGAGGGCGCGCTGGCCAAGTTCAACGCCATGGTGGACCAGGCAATCGGCGCAGAGAGTCAGGCTAAATAGACCTCGCCCGACACCTGCTCCGGCCATTGGGCGCTCATCGCCCGCGGGTATCAGGCAGCGGAGGCCAGTGACGCCTTCAGGGTGTCTCGACTGAGGCGGTAAGCCACCCAGTACTTGTAGATATTGCTGACGTACTGGACGGTCTCACGGCCAATGCGCTTGGCGGCAATCACTTCCACATTGTCGAACCAGACGTTCGGGTCCAGCCCCTGGCGCTCGGCTTCACGGCGCAGCCTGGCCACCCGGGCGGGGCCGGCGTTGTAGGCCGCAAAAGAGAACAGCGTCTTGTTGAGGTCGGACATCGGCTCCTGTTCAAAATAGCGGTCGCGGATGAAGCGCAGGTATTTGTTGCCGGCGTGAATGTTGGCTTCCAGGCCGCTGATATCCGGTATGCCCACGTTTTTGTCGGCGGCGGTGCTGGGTAGCATCTGCATGATGCCGATGGCGCCGGTGTGGCTGCGGGCGCTATTGTCGAGGCGCGACTCCTGGTAAGCCTGGGACATCACCATCAGCCAGTCGAAGTCGTACTGCGCCGCGTATTTCTGGAACAGGTGGGCAGTCTCGTTGAACTTCTGCATCTCCGGTGAGGACAGGTGGTTGCGGATGTAGGTGTTGTCGTCGAGGTAGCGCTTCAACAGCATGTTGCCCAGCAGCGTGCCCTCGCCGTTACGGCGCAGGAACTTGTCGACCATGGCCTTGAGCTCAGGCGTATCCTTGCGCATGGCCCAGGCAATAGCGCCGCCCTCGCGCAGCTCGACATCCTCGTGGACGCGGATATTCTCAAAGATCTGCTCCCAGAACTGGGCTTTGTGGGAGTCCATGACGATGGTGTCGATCAGCCCCGCATTGACCATCTCCAGCAGGTCCTCATCCTCCAGGTGTTCATCGACCTCGACGATTGTCATCGGCGTCAGGCCGCGCTCCTGGAAATCGGCGTTGAGGGCCGCAAGACTCTCAAAATAGCTGCTGGAGCCGCGCGTGTAGACGGTGCGGCCGGCCAGGCCGTCGCGGTTGCTGACCGGCTCTGCGTGCGCACCGGTGACGGCAATTTCCCGCACATTGCGGTAGATGGGGCGCGAGAACGCCACCCGCTGCTCGCGCTCCGGCGTGACTGTCAGGTTGGCCACGGCCACGTCGCCATAGCCCGCCTCCAGTGCCGGCAGCAGCTGGTCGCGGGTGACCGGGATGAACACCACTCGCATCTTGATGGTCTTGGTCTTGAGCTCTTTGTTGAGAAACTTTTCGAACTCCACCAGGGCGTCGTGAGACAGGCCGCGCTGGGTGGCGCCGTCGAAGAAATAGAACGTCTTGCTGTGGGTGACCAGGGCGCGCAGTACGTTGGCCTCGCGCATTTCCAGGAACTTGCGGGGCGCGCGATCGGTGACCTGGTCCAGGTAATCCAGCGGCCGCCTGCCGTTGGCCAGGGGCACCGGGCTGTCCGCTTGCGGCGGTATAGCGGCGCCAGCGGCCTCGGCAACCGGGTCCATCGAATCAGCGCCGGTATCCTGCGCGGGTTCGCGGGACAGCAAGCCCGCCCCAATCAGCAGGACCGCAAGCCCCAGTACTAATCCATATCCAACTTTTCCCATAGCCTTCCAAATTACCACGGGTATGCGCGGCAAGCGACTGATTAAAATAGCATTTTTCTACATTTCACCAGGGCGTTCGAGGCTGCTCCCAGCCCCGTCCCGGCGGCGGCTTCAGCCGGCCCTGGGCTCAAACCCCGCCAGTGCCGCCATCTGGGAAAAAAGTTCAACAATATCAGCGGCTTGGCTGTCATTGCTGAATTCCCGGTAAAGCGTATTCACATTCACCGCGATGCGCTCTGCATCCAGCCAGCCGGTGAACGGGCCGAGAGCAATGTCCCGCGCCGCGTCAAAGGCGCTGAGACCGGCGTCATAGCGTACCCGGGCCTCGTCCCGGATGAAGGCCAGGTACTCCCGCACCCGCCGTACGCCGGCCTTGTCAGTGATGGGGCCATGGCCCGGCACGATGGTCTCCACGTCCATGGCCTCGATACGCTCGCAGGCGGCGATCCAGTTTGCCACCGGCCCCTCCCACATGATGGGTGTGCCATCAATAAACAGGATATCGCCGGTGTAGACGGTGCGATCGGCCGGGCTGTGCACCAGCACGTCGCCCCGGGTATGTGCCGGCCCCACCTCGATGAGCGCTACCGACTTGTCACCCACTTGCAGCGAGAGCTCACCGGAGAAGGTGCGGTTGGGCGGTGTGAAGGTGATGCCATCGAAGCGAAAGGCGCCGAAGCAGTGTTTGAGGTAAGCGCCGGCGGGGCCAAGCTCATCCGCCATCTCCATGAAGGCCGCCAGCGCCTCGGGCGGCAGTTCGTTCATCTCCTGCGCCGAGGCCTCGGAGGCGATAATCTCGGCGCCGGTCACCAGCTCGTTGCCGTGGCAGTGGTCGCCGTTGGCGTGGGTGTTCACCAGCCGGTCGAACTCGCTGGCCGCCAGTGGCGCGGCATCGCGCATCGCGGCCAGCATGTCGCGGGTCAGGTCGAGGTCGAACAGGGTGTCGACCAGCAGGGACTGTTCACCGTCGGTGATCAGTCCGGCATTGCTCCAACCCCAGGAACCGTCGGGTGCCAGCCACGCGTAGCAGCCGTTGCCCAGTTCATGCAGTCCCCTGTCGTAGGTCCACGGCATAGCGTCACCCCTGTTTGCAACCGCCAGTCATAATAGGTTAAATCGCGTTTCTTGTGTTGAGGGGCTCGCAGAGTGACCCCGATACCTGTTCGTTCGGGGGAGAGTTGATGATCTGGTTGCTGGTGGTTCTGGTCGCGGTATTGGTGGCGATCAACCTGTTTGTTCTGCGGGGTGAGGACCTCAAGATTTATGATTCCCCCCGGCCCACGCCCCTCAACGAGGGCGCAGAGCCCAGCCCGGCGCACTTCGACGCCATCGCCTCACTGGGTGATATGAACAGCGCCCTGCAATCGACATCTCGCAAGGAGCAGCTCACGGTCATGCGCGACAGCATGAACGAGCTCGGCGCCGAGGTGGAGTTTGAGGGCGAGATTATTCCGGTGGACAGCGCCGGTATTCGCGGCGAGTGGGTTCTCGCCCCCGGCGCCGACCCCGCCAAGCGGGTGCTGTATATCCACGGCGGCGCCTTCGTGGCCGGCAGCCCGCTGAGCCATCGCGCCATCACCACCGAGTATGCCCGCCGTTACGGCGGCGCGGTATTCTCCCTGGACTACCGGCTGATGCCGGAGCATCCGCGCCAGGCGGGCATAGAGGATTGCCGGGCCGCTTACCGCTGGATACTGGATACCGGCCCCCAGGGCCCGGGCCGGGCGCGCGAGTTGTTTGTGTCGGGTGATTCTGCCGGCGGTAACCTGAGCCTGTCGCTGTCCAACTGGGTTCGCGACCAGGGCTTGATGCCGCCCAATGGCGTCATCGCCCTGTCGCCGGCCACCGACAACACCTTTGCCAGCCCCAGCCTCAAGACCAATGTCGACAGCGACCATATGCTGGGACCGCTGTTTGGCAAAATGAACCGGGTGCCCAAGCTGCTGCTGCGGCTGGTCAATCTGTTCAACAACCGCATGCCGCCGCGCCACCCCAATGTGTCTCCGGTGTACGCAGATCTGGCCAGCCTGCCGCCGACCCTGGTGCACGTCAGCGCCCAGGAAATGCTGCTGGATGACGCGGTGCGCTATGTCAACAAGGCGCGCTCCCAGGGTTCTCCGGTGGAGCTTCAGGCCTGGGGACATATGCTGCACGTCTGGCATATCTTTGTGCGCCAGGACATGGAGGAGGCGCGTCAGGCCTTTGACCAGATCGAGCGCTTTATGTCAGAGCATCGCGGCACCGCATCCCGCGAGGCCGCTGCATGATACGCGGCGCACTGCTTCTGCTGTGGATGGCGGTCAGCGTGATTCCCTATGCGATCTTCATCCTGATTCTGTCTATCTTTCTGCGCGGTCGCCCCCTCTACACGCTGGCGGTGGGCTGGCTGTGGCAAGTCATCCAGGCGGCGCGCCTGATCGGCGGCGTGCAGTATCGCCTGCACGGCTTTGAGAACCTGCCGCCGGCGGAGTCCAACGAGCCGGTCATTCTCTGCGCAAAGCACCAGTCGACCTGGGAGACGTTTGCGCTGCCCACGCTGGCCACCCACCCGCTGGCCTACGTTTTCAAGAAAGAGTTGCTGATGATTCCCTTCTTTGGTTGGGCCATGGGGCGCCTGGATATGATCCATATCGATCGCAGCAAGCGCGCTGAGGCCTGGAACAAAGTAGCGGAACAGGGCCGTGAACTGATGGGCAAAGGGGTCTGGGTGATCATGTTTCCCGAGGGCACCCGCACCGAGCGCGGCAGCCAGGGCGCCTACAAGACCGGCGCCACCCGGCTGGCGGTGGCAACCGGCGCCAGTATCATACCTATCGCGGTCACCTCGGCGCGCTGCTGGCCACCGCGTAGTTTTCGCCTGCTGCCGGGTACTGTGGATGTCTCCTTCGGCAAGCCGATTGGACCGGAGGGCAGGGAACCCGACGAAATGATGAAGGAAGTGGAGGACTGGATCGAGGCGGAAATGCACCGGCTGGATCCGGAAGCCTATGCGTAAGTTCCTGCTGGTCATTCTGGCCGCGCTCGTCACGCTGGGCGTGGTGTTGGCGGTGGGCAAGCAGCCGACGCCGCTGGCGCCCGAATCCACCAGTGCCGCGCGGCTGGCGCCCGGGCCCTTCGAGGTACAGCAGTTTGAAGAAACTTTTGTCGATGCCAGCCGCCGCAGCCCCGCGCACGGCAGCTTCGAGGGAGCAGACCAGCGAGAGCTGGCGGCCACAGTATGGCATCCGCCGGGCTACGAGGACGGCCCCTATCCGCTGAT
>JANQIO010000078.1 GCA_028282105.1 Halieaceae bacterium
GAACACAAATTTGAGGCGCTGAAGGCGCAGCTGGGCACGCTCGGCGACCGCCTGGAGCCGGTGACAGGCGACCTGACCCAGCCCAAACTCGGCCTGGCGGAGCAGCAGACCGCAGAGCTGCGGGGCAAGGTCAGCCACTTCTGCCACTTTGCCGCCATCTACGATATCGCCGCCAGCCTGGAGCAGCAGCAGGCGGCCAACATTGACGGGACGCGCAACGCCGTCGAGCTGGCCGCCGCGCTGGATGCCGGCTGCTTTCACCATGTCAGTTCAATCGCCGCGGGCGGCCTGTACCACGGCGTGTTCCGGGAGGATATGTTCGAGGAGGCCGAAAACTACGGCCACCCCTACTTCCTCACCAAACACGACTCCGAAGCCATCGTTCGCAATGAGTGTGAAGTGCCCTGGCGGGTCTATCGCCCGGCGATGGTAGTGGGCCACTCCGAGACCGGCGAGATCGACAAGATTGACGGCGTCTACTACTTCTTCAAGTCACTGCAGAAGCTGCGCAGCGCACTTCCACCCTGGGTGCCTCTGGTGGGCCTGGAAGGCGGCAAGTTCAATATCGTACCGGTGGACTACGTGGTCCAGGCCATGGACCACATTGTTCACCTGCCCGACCAGGACGGCGAGTGCTTCCACCTGACCGACCCCGAGCACTACAGCATGGGCGAAGTCATGAACATCTTTGCCCATGCGGGCCACACGCCCCAGTTCAGCATGCGTATCGATTCCCGCATGTTTGGCTTTATTCCCAGTGTCGTGCGGGACACGCTGGCCAATCTGCCACCGATCAAGCGCATCGTGCGCACGATGCTCAATGACATGGGGCTGCCGGAATCGGTGTTGATGTTCATGAACTACCCGACGCGCTACGACAACCGGCAGACCGAGCGCGCCCTCAAGGGCACCGGAATCGCGTGCCCGGTACTCACCGACTACGCCCCCAGCCTGTGGGATTACTGGGAGCGCAACCTGGACCCGGACCTGCACCTGGATCGCTCGCTGGAGGGCAATGTTCGCGACAAGATCGTGCTGATTACCGGCGCCTCTTCTGGCATCGGCAAGAACACCGCACTGCGGTTGGCGGAGGCCGGGGCCCACGTACTGCTGGTGGCGCGCAGCGCCGACAAGCTGGCGGAGACCGCCGCGGAGATCGAAAGCGTCGGTGGCCGCTCTTCGTCCTACACCGCTGACGTTTCGATACTGGAAGACTGCGACCGGCTGGTGGCGGAGGTGCTGCAGAACCATGGCCACGTGGACATCCTGGTCAACAATGCCGGGCGCTCCATCCGGCGATCGCTGGAATACTCATTCGACCGCTTCCACGATTTTGAGCGCACCATGCAGGTGAACTACTACGGTGCGATCCGACTGGTGATGGGGCTGGCCCCCAGCATGCTCGAGCGTCGCACCGGGCATGTCATCAACATCTCCTCGATCAGCACCCTGACCCCCAGCCCGCGATTTTCGGCCTACGTGGCCTCGAAAAGCGCCCTGGACGCCTGGACCCGGGCAGCGGCAGTGGAATTCTCGGACCGCAACGTTCGCTTCACCACCATCCACATGCCGCTGGTGCGCACGCCGATGATTTCCGCCACCACCGTCTACGACCACATGCCGGTGCTGACGCCTGACGAGGCGGTCGACCTGGTAGTCGAGGCGGTGATTCACAAACCCAAGCGTATCGCCTCCAGGTTGGGTGTCTTCCTGCAGGTCGTCAACGCCGTGGCACCACGGTTCTCCGAACTGCTGATGAACACGGTGTTTCGCATGTTTGCGGACTCGGCTGCCGCCCGCGGCGAGTCCAAACCCGAAAAGGTGGAAGCCTCCAATGAACAGGTGGCACTGGCAGCGCTTATGAAAGGCGTGCATTTCTAGGGAGGCAAAGCGGTGACGACACGACAGGGGCGTCGGCGGCGCTTCGAGGAGCTCTATGCGCGCGCCGCCGAGCGCAAGGGCGGCGAAGCGGCTCTGGAGGGGCTGCTCGGCGGGCCGCGCAGCGCCCGCTACCTGGCACAATTGCCGGAGGATCGCTATCTGGCGGAGTTCAGCCGTAAAGTATTCCAGTCAGGTTTTGTCTGGCGGGTGGTCGACCAGAAGTGGGATGGCTTTGAAGAGCTGTTCTGGGGCTTCGATGTCGACAAGCTGCTGTTAATGCCCGATGACATGCTGGAACGTAAAGCCAGCGACCCGAAGATCATACGCAATTTCACCAAGGTCAAGTCGATCCGTGACAACGCCATGATGATCGACGTGACCCGGCGCCGGGAGAACATGCCTTTCGGCAAGTTCGTGGCCAGTTGGCCCGCTGACGACACGGTGGGCCTGTGGTTGTATCTCAAGCGGCATGGCTCCCGGCTCGGTGGCAATACCGGACCTTTTGCCCTGCGCACCCTGGGCGTGGACACCTTTTTGCTCACTCGCGACGTCGAGGGCTACCTGAGGCAGCACGGTGTGGTCGAGGGTGGCATCACCAGCCAGCGCGCCCTGCGAGCGGCCCAGGATTTCTTTAACGGCCTCAGGGAGGAGTCTGGACGAAGTTTGTGCGAATTAAGTAGACTGGTTTCATTCAACTTTGGCGAAAACCGCGTCGGCATTGACGTGGACTCGAATTGACCGGGGAGATCAGCCCCCCAAGCGGGGTAGAGATATGGCAAACAAGCGTCGCGGCGAGCCGCCTATTCCACCCAATCACGAAGCGCTTATGACCCAGGAGCAGTTGGATGCCCTGGCAAAGCTGGAAACGTTTGGCTGGCACCTGCATCTCATTCGCCGCCCCAAATTTGAACCCGTAGAAGTCGTGCTGGAGCACAGCGACGGACATTTCTCGGTGCTGCTGGAGACCGGCGAACTCGACAGTGACGCCCCGCCGTCAATGCGCACCGAGCAGGAGCAGGCAATCGCCACCGAGTCCGAGCAGCGCGACGGCGACCCCTGGGCCAATGCCACCGATGACCAGGAGTTCGAGGTGAAGCAGGCACCGCCGGATATCGAACCCACCACCGTCAACAACGAGCCGGTTCCCACTCAAAGTGGGAACAACAAACGCCCACCCAAGATTCTGGTCTAGCCGCCCTGCCCGGGGGCGGTGCGGTTATCACGTCTTGCGGCCCACTCACCCGGCCTCAGTGGATTGCACCTGAACCCGCGGTAAACGCGTGGGAAATCTGCTCAGCGTAAGCCAGCACGTCATCAACACCCGCCGCCGCTACCGGGTCAAAACTGAAACCCTGGAAGGCTGTAGTAGACAGCGCGAAAAACACTTCCAGTAAGTCTGCCTCTTCCTGCACGGCGGCGAGCGCCGCTGCAATCCCGGAGAAAAAGGCCGCAGCGCGCGGCTCCTGAAGCGACTGGAAATGTTCTACCAGGCTATCCAGACGCGGTGCCAATTCCGCTTTGATGGTATCCAGTGCGTCCACGCTTCTCTCCAGTTTCCGCTCGCTGATCCATTATGACGGGGGCGAGGCCGGGTTCCCACCAATCAACCGGATACCAGCTTTCAGCAATGGCCAGGATACCGGCAAGATAGTTGCAGTTACCGACAAATCGCGTCAAGATAGGAGCGCAAGTCACATATTGGGCCAGGAAGAGCCCTTGTGGCTTCACACCTACTTCAAAAACAGCGTCACAGTTTTCGCAATTGCTGCGTGAACTGGTTCCCAAAACGTATCCTCGCGCTGCACACGGATACTGCCGAGGCCCCATAATCTATAGGCTTCACAAGGGGTTAGGGCCATTTGTGACGGACGCTCTCAGAGGGGAGTAAAACTTGAAGTGGTGGAACCGTTGGCTAACGGATGACAAGCGTGCGAAACGATCGGCGCCGCTGATCGAGGAGCTTGAACCTCGTGTACTGCTGTCAGCAGACGCGGCGGGCGTCTTTGCGCCCGATCCCGGCAGCTTGCAGCAGCAAACCCCCACCGAACTCGTACTCGACGACAACCTGGAACCGGCGCCCAGCCAGCAGGTCGCGCAGCAAGAGACGCGCAGCCTCGAACTGGTATTTGTTGATACCGACAGCCCCGACTACCAGAGCATCGTCGATTCCCTGACCGACACAAGCAACGACAGCCGGCAGTTCGAGGTTATCGTCCTCGACAACAACCGCGACGGGGTCTGGCAGATTTCCCAGGCCCTGCAAAATTTCAGTGACGTCGATGCCATCCACCTGGTCTCCCACGGTGACAGCAGCGGCGTTGACCTCGGCAACACTCGCCTTGATGCCAACAGCCTGGCCGTCCAGCAAGACCAGTTCCTGGCCTGGTCCGGCTACCTGGCTGAGGATGCCGACATCCTGATTTACGGCTGCAACCTGGCCGGCGCCGACAGCGGCCTGTCGCTGATGCGGGAACTGGCACAGCTGACCGGGGCGGATGTGGCAGCCTCAGAAGACCTGACCGGGCACGTCAGCCTCGGCGGCAACTGGGTGCTGGAAGCACGCGTGGGTGAAGTCGGCACTCAGGTATTTGTCTCCCAGGGCCTGCTGGACAGTTTCCGCGCCACCCTCGCCGCACCGACCGCCAATGATGACAACGGCGGCTATGCCAATGTGATCGACAACCTTGATCCAGAAGGTTACTTCCAGCTGGATGATACGAGTATCACGGACAACAGCGGCAACAATGCCGGCGGCAGCACGGTTGGCAGCGGCGTGTCCAGTGACAGCGGCAGTCCGGTGGCGGGCAATGCTGGCTCACTGGACTTCGACGGCTCCAGTGACGGCTATGTACAGATTCCCCACAGCAGCAATTACGCGCTGGATGAGGGCAGTATCTCGCTGTGGTTCAACAGCACCAATATTGCCAACGGCGACCACCTGTTCAGCAAGGACGCCACCGGTACCGGCCAGGGCGGCCACCTCTCCATCCAGTTCAACAACGATGAAACCATATCCGTGCGGCTGCAGAGACAGGGCGGTCCTGATACCAACATATCAGGCTCCAAAGCCAGTGATCCAAAACTGGATGACGGCGACTGGCACAATGTTGTTCTGACCTTTGGTTCAGCGGGACTGCATCTCTACATCGATGGGGAACTGGTCGATTCCGCGGCTGGCACCACCTATGGCCTGAACGGCGCGCCGGGTGACAGCGCAGGCAATTCGGAGCCGATAGCACTGGGCGCCAGCCGCCGCAGCACGGGCACTGGCATGACGCCCCCCACTGACGGGTTCTTTGACGGACTGATTGATGAGTTCGCGCTGGTTAGCGGACAGCTGACCGGACCGGAAATCCTGGCCCTTTACAATACCGCGTCTCTACCCGCATCACCGATTTACCGGGTGGATGCCGGTGATACGCTGACTGTATCCGCCGCCGACGGTGTGCTGCTTAACGACGATGATGGCGGCGAAGCTACCACCGTGGCCGTCCTCGCCGGGCCGAGCAATGCCAACGCCTTCACACTCAACACCGACGGCTCCTTCGAGTACACACCAAACGCGGGCTTCACCGGCACCGAGACCTTCACCTATACCGCCACCAATGCATCCGGCTCCGACACCGCGACTGTCACCATTACCGTTGAGCCCAGTCCGCCCGAACTGCAGGCGATCACTACCGCTGACCTCGACGGCGATGGCTTCGTTGACGCGGTCAATATCACTTTTGATCGGGCGGTTGATGACAGCACCATCAGTGCCGATGACTTCGATGTGGCCGGTGCCACCGGCGAAGCATTCAGCTCTACCACCAACGGCGACATCGCTGACGACAGCGATATCTATATCACCTTTGCCGACGGCGTACTGGCCGCTGATGCCACACCGCTGGTCAGCTATGCACAGGACGACCCCAGCGACCCGGACCTGACAGACCTGGCGACGGGAACGCCGCTTGAATCCACCGATGCCGCCGCCTGGTGGGACCAGGACTGGCTCAACCGCGTCAAGATCAGTTTTGATACCAGCGCTATCAATGGCACCGGTGCCCAGGACCTCGTCGATTTCCCGGTACTGGTGCAGCTCAGCGCCAACGAGGTCGACTTCAGCCTGATCCAGGCCGGCGGCGCCGATATCCGTTTCATAGACAATGGCGGTACGGCGCTGGACTTCGAAATAGTCAGCTGGGATGACAGCAGCGAGACGGCCTCAATCTGGGTCAAGGTGCCGCAGATTGACGAGGGTTCCAGCAGCGACTTTATCCACGTCTACTACAACAACGCTGATGCCTCCGACGGCCAGAATGCCACCGGCGTATGGAGCGACTATGCCGGCGTCTGGCACCTGAACGAGACGAGCGGTAACCATGTCGACGCTACGGGCAACTCCACCGATGGCATACGCGATGGCAACGTTGCCGCTACGGGCCAGATTGGCAACGGCCAGCAGTTCGATGGCACCGATGACTTCATCGCCGTTGCCAACAACTCCAGCCTCGACATCACCGGCAATGAAGTCACCCTGGAAGCCTGGATCAACCTGGATACGGTACCCGGCGGCGGCCAGTGGTATGACGTGGCGGGCATCGACCAGAAGATCTCCATCTACGTTACTGAAGACGGCGGCGATGCCGTGCTGGACGCCTGGTTCACGCTGGACGGGCAACCCAACGCGGACTCCAACGACCTCTACCGGGTCGGGTCCACCGTCATTCAGCCGGGTGTCTGGACGCATATCGCTATTACCTCTGACGGCACTACCGCCAGAGGTTACGTCAACGGTGTGGAAGACTGGTCGCAGGCACTGGACCAGGGCAGCGGCGCCGGCAACCTGGCCAGCAGTTCCAGCGATTTCATTATTGGCGACTGGACGGCAGCACTCGACGATCCCGTAGACGGACTGATCGACGAGGTACGTTACGCGGCGACTGCTTACGGCGAGGACTGGATGGCGGCCACCTACGCTGCGCAGAGCGGGAGCCTGATCAGCTTTGGGCGCCAGGAAGCCACCAGCGCCGACGCAGTGGCGCCCGCGGCGCCGACAGTAACCAGCATCAGCGATGACACCCTGACGCCGGGCGACGGTGTTACCACCGACAACACTCTGGTAATCAATGGCACCGCCGAGGCGAACAGCAGTGTCGAAGTATTCATCGACGGTGGCAGCATCGGCACCACTACGGCCAACGGCGCCGGCAACTGGAGCTACGACCACACTGGCACCAGCCTGAGCGACGGCAGCTATACATTGACCGCGGTGGCCACCGACGGTGCAGGCAATACCGGCCCGGCATCCGCCGGCTTTGGCATCACTGTCAATGCCGTGAACTCTGCGCCCACCGGCAGCGTTACCATCAGCGGCGCCGCCCAGGTCGGCCAGATACTGAGCGTATCGAATACCCTGGCGGACGCCGACGGTCTCGGCGAAATCAGCTACCAGTGGTACAACAACAGCAGCCCTATCAGCGGCGCCACCGACAACTACTACCTGGTCGCCGCCAGTGACCTGTCCGACAACATCACCGTGGAGGCCAGTTACCTGGATGGCTTCGGCAATTCGGAGTCGTTTAGCAGCGCAGCCGCCGGACCGGTTACCGCGGCAAACCCCGGGCCCTATATCACCGCCGTCAGCACAGCAGATTCAAACAACAGCGGCAGCATTGACCAGATACTCCTGACCTTCAGCGAGAACATCGATGACGGCACCCTGACGACCGACGATTTCAGCGTTGCCGGGGCAGCCGTTACAGGCATTACCAGCGGCACAGCCAATGACAACGCCATCACCCTGGAAATCACCGACGGCGTGCTGGGGACCGGGGTACTGCCCACGGTCAGTTACCTGCGGGACGCGCCGACCGATGCTGATCTCGCCGACCCCAGCGGCGCGCTGGCGGGCAACTATGCCAACTGGTGGAACACCGACTGGCAGAACCGGGTACGCATAGACTTCGACAACAGCAATAGCGCGGAAAATCTCACTGACTTCCCCGTACTGGTGACGCTCACCGGCGGCGACATCAACTTCAGCATGGTGCAGGCAGGCGGCGCAGATATCCGTTTTGTCGATGGCGACGGGACTGAGCTCGACTTCGAGATCGAAAGCTGGGACGACATCGGCGAGACAGCCAGTATCTGGGTGAGCCTGCCGCAACTGGACGCCAATTCCGACGCTGATTTCATCCACCTGTACTACAACAACAGTGCGGTTGCCGACGGACGGAACCCGGCCGGCGTGTGGGCGGCAGGTATTGGCGTCTACCACATGAGCGAAGACCCCGACAGCGGCGGCACGATTCTCGACTCCGACGGCTCTGCTAACAACGGCACCGCCGATGCCAGCATGACCAGCGGCGATCTGGTGGCCGGGCAGATCGGCAGCGCCATCAACTTCGACGGCAGCAATGACAACATCAGCTTCGCCGCCGCTGACGTCGGCAACAATTTCACGGTTTCCGCCTGGGTGCGGCCCGACTCCGCGGGCACGGGTATCCAGACGATTGTCGCGAACAGCAACCAGGGCGCGGCGACGGCAGGCTTCCGGCTGTTCCTCAACAGCTCCGGCACCGAAGACGGAACGATTATCTTCGAAACCGGCAACGGCAGCTTTGGAGGAGCCGCTGCGTCCACCGCCGGCGTCATCAACCTGGACGAGTGGAACCATGTTGCGGTGGTTGTCGACAGGACCAGCGGCACTGCAAACATTTATCACAATGGTGTGAACGTTACCGACGACGGCACTATCCGTACGGACTTCACCACCAACAGTGACTTCCGCATCGGTCAGATGGAGACGCCATCGCTTGAGTTCGAAGGCAGCATAGACGAAGTGCGCATCGAGACCGCCACCCGTTCCGAGCAGTGGATGGAGGCCCGCTACCTGGCTGAGAACTACAACCGCGGGTTTATCAGTGTCGGCGCAGAGGAATCAGTCGCTGTTGATACCGCAGCACCCGTGGCCACCATTACCCGGGACGAAAGCAACCCGAGCTCTGCCACGTCGCTTACCTTCAGCGTGGACTTCAGCGAAAACGTATCCGGCGTAGACCCGACGGACTTTGCCGTTGCACTGACTGGCACAGCCACGGCTGATGCGACGGTAACGGTAGGCCCCGCCGGTGATGCCGATGATTCAACGTACGCGGTAACCGTCAACAACATTGCCGGTGATGGCACGGTGGGCCTCGATTTCGACAGCTTGAATGCGAATATTGTTGATAGCGTCAGCAACCCCGCCAGTACGACACCCGCTGTCGACCAGGTCTATACGATAGACAATACCGTCCCCGGCGCCGCCGCCGTCACCGGCATCAGTGACGACACGGGCGCCAATGCCACAGACGGAGTTACCGCCGATAACACTCTGGTGATTAGCGGCACTGCCGAAGCCAACAGCTCGGTTGAAGTCTTCATAGAAGGCGTCAGCATTGGCACCACCACCGCAGACGTCTTCGGCGACTGGAGCTTTGACCACAGTGGGACGGTGCTGGCAGACGGCAGCTACACGCTGACCGCCCAGGCCACCGATGCTGCCGGCAATAGCGGCGCAGCATCCGCAGATTTTGACATCTCTATCGATACCGTGGGCCCCAGGGTGTTATCAATTGATACGGCGGATCTCGATAGCGATGGCTTCATCGACGCAGTACACATCACTTTCGACGAAGCTGTGCTGGACAGCTCGATTAGCGCGGATGATTTTGACGTAGCCGGCGTGACGGGTGAAGCGTTTGCCTCTACCACCAACGGCGACGTTGCCGACGATGACGACATCTATATCACTTTCAATGACGGGGTGCTGGATACCGGTGCGACACCAGCGGTCACCTACACCCAGGACAGCGGTATAGATCCTGATCTTACCGATGCCCTCGGCAACAGACTGCAGGATCTGGACGGCAGTACTGCCTGGTGGGATGAGAACTGGCTGAACCGCACCAGGATTACCTTTGACAACAGCAACAGTGCCGAAAACCTGACTGACTTCCCGGTGTTACTCAGGCTGACCGCGGCGCAAATTGACTTCTCCCAGGTACAGGCTGGCGGTGCCGACATCCGCTTCGTCGACAGCGACGGCACCGAACTCGACTACGAGATTGAGTCCTGGGATGACGCGACGCAAACCGCCGCTGTCTGGGTGAGGGTCGGGCAGATTGATGCAGGTTCCACCACGGATTTCATCCACGTCTACTACAACAACGCGGCGGCGATCGACGCCCAGAATGCCGCCGGCGTCTGGAGTAACAACTTCGAGATGGTGCAGCACCTCAATGAAACTTCGGGGGCGCATCTGGATTCCACCAGCAATAGCAACGATTCTGTTGCTGTGGATGTCACCACCCAGGGCTCGGCAGACGGCATCATCGGCGGCGCCAGCGTGCTGGACGGCACCAATAACGGCATCGATCTGGGTAACTCCACTGATCTCGCCCCAGCCTCTATCACCGTCAGCATCTGGGCCCGGCGCGACGGTCTGGGCGATGGCCTGGGTTTCCAGGACATGATCGGCCGCCAGGACTGGAACAACAGCGGCTATCTGCTTGGACTCCAGTTCGAGACTGACACGGTGATCTGGCGTGTTATCGAGTCGGGTGGGAACACGCCGCTCACCAGTGGCGGCATCACCACCAGCGACTGGAACCTCTACACCGGGACGTTCAGCGGAACCACGTCCGAGCTTTACGTAAACGGCGTCCTGGTGAACAGCAGCAATTCTGCCGCCATGGACATCGGCACCGGCGCGAACACCATCATCGGCAATGACGATACCGGCGACGGCCAGGGAAGATTTGACGGTACGCTGGACGAGGCGAGAATTTCCAGCGTGGCCCGGTCAGCGGACTGGATTGAAGCCTCCTACCTGTCCCAGAACGGCAGCTTCGCCTTTACCAGCTTCGGTGGCCAGGAAGCGATTACCACTGATGCGGCTGACCCGGTCGTCACTATTACCCGCGACGACAGCAACCCCACGGATGCCACCACACTGAACTTCAGCTTCGATTTCAGTGAAGATGTTGCCAACGTCAATCCCGCGGATATCGACGTGGTCACCACGCTGACGGCCGTTGCGGGCGCCACCGTAGGCGTGACGGATGCAGGCGATGCCGACGCCTCCACTTATACCGTCACTGTCAGCGGTGTCAGCGGCGACGGTACGGTGGGGCTGGATATAGACTCAGGCAATGTGGACATCATCGACGCTGCCGGCAACGAACCCGGTAGCGTGCTGGTAGACGAGGTGTACAGCGTCGACAACACCGACCCCACCATAGACAGCGTGGTGCTGGCGGACTCAAGCCTGATTGCCGGTGAGAGCACCACGGTCACCATCACCTTCTCCGAGGCAGTCACCAACTTCGACAACGGTGATATCAGCCTGGCCAACGGCACCCTGACCCCGGTCAGCAGCGGTGACGGCGGCATTACCTGGACCGGCACTTTCACGCCGACTGACGATCTCGAAGATGCCACCAACGTCATCACGGTAGGCACCACCCTGACCGACCTGGCGGGCAATGCGCCGCTGGCGAGCCGCGACAGCGCCAATTACACCATCGACACCCGTGAACCACTGGCCCCGGCGATCAGCGGGATCAGCAGCGACACCGGAGCTGCTGGCGATGGCATTACCAACGACAATACGCTGGAAATCACCGGCACGGCAGAAGCCAACAGCTCGGTAGAAGTGTTCATCGATGCGGTCAGCATTGGCACCGTCAGCGCCGATGGCAGCGGCAACTGGACCTTTGATCACAGCGGCACCACGCTGACAGACGGCGCATATACCCTGACGGCGCGAGCGACCGATACCGCCGGCAACCCCGGACCGCTGTCTGCAGGCTTTGTCATTGATATTGACACCGGGGACCCAGCAGCACCGACAATGCTGAGCTTTTCCGATGACACCGGTCTGGCGGACAGTGTCACCAGCGACAATCAGCTGGTGTTCTCCGGTAATGCCGAACTCAACAGTACTGTGGAAGTATTCCTCAATGCGGTAAGCCTGGGGGCGGTGACAGCCGGCGCCGGTGGCAATTGGACGCTGGATCATAGCGGCACAACCCTCGCGGACGGCGCGTACACACTCACAAGCCAGGCCACCGACGCGGCGGGCAACAGCGGGCCGCTTTCTGCCGGCCTGGCCTTCACCATAGATACCGCCGGCCCGACAGCCGCCGTAAGCAGCCTGAGCGACGATTCCGGCCTTGCTGACAATGTCACCAATGACAACCAACTGGTTTTCACCGGCACAGCCGAAGCCAACAACGTGGTCGAAGTCTTCCTGAACGCGGCGAGCCTTGGCACGGTAGTGGCAGACGGCGCTGGCAACTGGACCTTCGATCACAGCAGTACCACCCTGGCAGATGGCGACTACGCACTCACGGCCCAGGCCCGGGATACAGCGACGGACCAGCTGGGCTCCCTTTCGGCCGGCTTTGCTTTTACTGTAGATACCACTCTGCCGGCAGCCACGGTCTCGGGAGTCACTCCGGACACCGGCTTCGTGGATAACATCACCTCTGCAACCAACCTGAGTTTTGTGGGTACTGCCGATGCCGACACCGACGTCGAGGTGTTCCTGGATTCTGTCAGCCTCGGCACCGTGACAGCAGATGGCAGCGGCAATTGGAGTTTCGATTACACCAGCACCACGCTTGCCGATGGCAGCTACAGCCTTGAAGCCCAGGCTACTGATGCCCGGACCGGCGACACTGGTCCAGTATCTGCAAGCCTGGCGTTTACGGTAGATACCACACCGCCGCCGAATGCACTCCCTTCTGGAGCGGTGAACATAGACAACTCTGCACCCTCGCAGGGTGATGTCCTTACTGCCAGCAACACGCTGGCCGACAGTGATGGCCTCGGCAGCATCACCTATCACTGGCAGCGCGATACCGGCAGCGGCTTTGTCGACATCAGCGCTACCGGGGCCAACTACACTGCCACGCAGGACGACGTCGGCGCCACCCTGCGCGTGGAGGCACGCTACACCGATCTGCGGGGCTTCACCGAAGCGGTAGCCAGCGGGGCAACCGCGGTGGTAGCCAATGTGGATGACGCCGGCACTGGTACCGTCACCATCGATAATCTCAGCCCTGTAGAGGGCGATACGCTAACGGCATCAAATACCCTGGACGACCCCGATGGCCTGAGTGGCACGGTGGCCTACCAATGGCAGCGCGACGGAGTAGACGTGGCGGGGCAGAACGGCACTATCTACATCACCAGTCAGGCCGACGTGGGCGCAGTCATCAGCGTCGTTGCCAGCTATATCGACGATCTTGGCGGCACGGGCGCGGTCGCCAGCGCTGCCACCGCACCGGTTGCGGACGTTAACAATGCGCCCTCCGGCACGGTCAGCATCAGCGGCAGCGCCGTGGAGGACGCACAACTAACAGCCGGCAATACGCTCAGCGACGCCGATGGACTGGGTACTATCAGCTACCAGTGGCAACGCGATGGCATTAATGTCGAAGGCGCAACCGGCGAAAGCTACACACTGGGGCAGGATGACGTCGGTGCCGTGATCACCGTGGTTGCCAGTTATGCCGACGGCGGCGCAAATATCGAAAGCGTAAGCAGCAGCGCCAGCGCTCCGGTCGCCAATGTCAATGATGCACCTACAGGTACGATTCTATCGACATCCGGAACCATGGCGCCGGGGGATGTGCTGACGGCGAGCAATGGCCTGTTTGACGAAGATGGTATCTCCGGCGCGGTCAGCTTCCAGTGGATGCGGAACGGTACGGCGATCGCCGGAGCCACCGACGCCAGCTACACCTTGAGCGCTGAGGACGTAGGCGAGGTGATCACCGTCAGCGCCAGCTACACCGATGACTTTGGCACCAACGAAACCCTGGAAAGCCAGGCCATCGTGGCGCAGGAGAACGGCGGCGCGGGCGGCGATGACGCCGGCCCGGATACACGCAGCGAGCCTGGCGAGGTGTCCGTCCCGAATGAGCAGCTTGCGGATGACGCGGTCAGCGGGTCAATTGATACCCCTGCGGTGGACACCCCACCAGCGCCACCGCCTTCCTCGGTACTGGAAGACCCGGTGCTGGACTCAGACCTTGGCTCTGATCCTGTACTGGAAGTCGGTGACACCCTCGATATCGGCAACCAGACCGGCACGGGTAATGCCTTGCTCAACTTCGGCAACCAGGGTGGCGCAGACAGCAACGGTGCCGAGGACAGCACCGAGACAGAGGCGGCGATTGCCGATGCGGCGCGTGATCGCGAGTTGGTGGAAGACCTGCTGCAGATGATCCAGAACGGTGATGCAGATGAGGAAATTAACATTACTGCCGGAGCCGCTGGCAGTGTCACCCTCGACGACGTGCTGGCGGAAGACGAGGAACTGGCTATCGTCGACGACATTCTCACCAACCACGCGCTGTGGGATGCCATCGATCAGATGAACGAGGAAATGGGCACGCAGTCCATCAACAAGCTCTCCCGCGAGGAACTGGTCGTGCAGTTCGTCAGCACATCAGGGCTTGGCCTGTTCGCGGCGATTACGGTGTACGCACTGCGCGGCGGCGCACTCATGGCGAGCTGGTTATCCACCGTGCCTCTGTGGGGCACTCTCGATCCGCTACCAGTATTGGCGGACAAGAAGGACGATAAAAAGGAAGACAAGGACCACAGCAAACGCGCCACGCGCGAGCGCAAGGCGGAGTCCATGTTCTCGGGGCGGGAAGGCGCCTAGATGAAGAAGTTCTTCCTCAATCCGATCTTCCGCGTCAGTGTTGGCCTGCTGATGCTCACCATCAGCATCCTGCTGATGGGAGACTGGCTCGGGCTCGTGCCCAATGCCACGCAGGCGGAGTTGGAGAATCGCCGCAAATTCAGTGAATCTCTGGCCGTGCAGCTCTCTTCGCTGGCGTCCAGCGGCGATTCACATCATATCAACACCACACTGGAAGCCGTCGTTGCCAGAAATCCGGACGTGCTCGCCGCCCGTTTCCGGTCCGACAGTGGCGGCGCGGATCTGGGCGCGGCGGAGACCGAATTAGAAGGCGCAGCGCGCGACAAGGTCATCGTGCCGATATTCCGCGGTGACCGCCAATGGGGTTCCGTCGAGGTTCAGTTCGCAGCTACCAGCGCGTCCTGGCTGCCGGGTTTCGCCAACAATACGTTCCTGGCACTGGTGGCCTTCGTGTTTGCACTGGGCATGCTGTTATTCCCGGTATTCCTAAAGCGCGTGCTGCGAGAGCTCGACCCCAGCCGGGTCATCCCGGGCCGCGTCAAAGCCGCCTTCGATACCCTGGCCGAGGGCATCCTGATACTCGACGAGCAGGGCGACATCATGCTCGCAAACAACGCCTTTACCCGCAGCGTTTCCATTGCCAGCGCCAACCTTGTGGGCAAGAAGGCATCCAGCCTGCGCTGGGTTGCCAGCGAAGGCGACACGGAACAGCCACTGGCCAAGGAAGATCTGCCCTGGAATCGCGTACTCGCCACCGGTGAAAAGCAAACCGATGCCGCGATTGCGATTTCTCACGGCACCAGCACTTTGCGCGCCTTCGCCGTGAACTGCACGCCGATACACGACGACAGACGCAACGTCCGCGGCGTAATAGCGACATTTGACGATCTGACGGAGCTGCAGGAGAAGAATGCGCAGCTCAACGAAACGCTGATCGATCTGCAAAAGTCTAAGGAAGCCGTTGACCAGAAATCCAAGGAGCTGGAATTCCTGGCGACCCGTGATCCGATGACCGGTTGCCTGAACCGCCGCGCCTTCAACGACTTTCTGGACGAGCGCATCGAGCTGGCGAACACACGGAATCAGAACCTGATCTGCATGATGGTGGACATCGACCACTTCAAGCGCATCAATGACAATTACGGTCATGCTATGGGTGACACGGTCATCAAGTTTGTCGCCGAAACCATTCAGGCCAAGATACGCCCCACTGACCTGCTGGCGCGCTACGGCGGCGAGGAATTCTGCCTGGTGCTGGACGATCTCGATCTCGAACGAGCGCGGGTGATAGCGGAGCGGATTCGCCTGGCCGTCATGGAAGGCGACCCCTCGACGTTCGCCAGCAGCATCAAGGTCACCTCCAGTTTTGGCCTGAGCGTGTGGAACCAGTCGCTGGCTGACAAGGAAGAGTTGATAAGCAACGCCGACAAGGCCCTATACCGCGCCAAGGAATCCGGGCGGAACCGGGTGCTGGCCTGGGAAGACAGCGGTGTCAGCACCGCCCAACAGGGCGCTACCAAGAAGACCGACGATAAGAAAACGGGTAGCTACAGCACGCTCAATGTCAATCAGGACGTTGAAAACCGGCTGGAAGAACTCGAGCGTATCGCCCGCGAACGGGCGGACGAGCTCGATCACCTGCTCTCTCACGATGCAGTCACGGACCTGCCCAGTCGCGGCGTGTTCATCGACCGTGTAGAGCAGGCGGTGTTACGCGCCAGGCGCAGTGAGGATATTCCCGCCGTGCTCTCACTTGGCCTCGACGATCTTGGTCGCGTAAACGACACCCTGGGCTACGGCCAGGGCGAGCAGCTGCTCCAGGAAGTATCGTCGCGCCTGCGTAAGGTGCTGAGAGAATCAGATACAGTGGCGTCATTGCAGGAAACTGAGGAGTCTGACGGCACTCTTTCCAAGCTCGGCCAGGGCGAGTTTGGAATACTGGCGGCGTCAGTCCGCGACAAAGAATCAATAACCTGGATCGTGCGGCGGATATTTGACGCGCTACGTGAACCCATCTACCTGGACGGGCATAGCATGGTGGCATCCTGCACCATTGGTATTTCCGTGTACCCAGACGACGGTGAAACCGGGGTTGAGTTGATCAAGCGCGCCAACATCAGCCGCTACCACGCCGAGCAGCTTCCGGGCAGCAACAATGTGGAGTACTTCTCCAGGGAAATGGGTCAGCGCTCGCGACAGCAGCTGACGGTGGAATCAGAGCTTTCCGGCGCGGTCGACAGCGGACAGTTCGATACCTTCTACCAGCCGAAGATGTCCCTGGACAGCGATGAAATCTGTGGCTTTGAGGCGCTGCTGCGCTGGCGTCACCCGCACCGCGGGCTGCTCGCCCCTGGAGACTTCATCGATGTAGCCGAGAGAACCCGCCACATCAATGCCATTGGCGACTGGATATTGGAACAGGCCTGCATGCATGTTCAGCGCTGCAAGCAGCACAGCGACCTGCCGATAACCGTGGCGGTGAACATGTCGCCGGTACAGTGGTCGCAGGCAGACCTGGTGCAGCGCATTATCGGCATCGTGGAAAAATGCGGCGCCCGCCCGGAAGAGCTGGAAATTGAGCTGACGGAAAGCTGCCTGATGGAGAACCTGGACCGCACCCTGACCGCCCTCAAGGCGCTGCGCTCCCACGGCTTTAGCATCTCGGTGGATGACTTTGGCACCGGCTACTCTGCTCTCGGTTACCTACGCGAACTGCCGATCGACACCCTCAAGATCGATCGCTGCTTTGTGTCTGAGCTGGATACCAGTCGTGATGACCTGCCGATCGTGGAAGCCATCATTTCCATGGCCAGGGCCCTCAAGCTGCGCACCGTAGCCGAGGGGGTTGAAAACAAGGCGCAGCTTGAAATCCTCAGGGAGCTGGGCTGCGACCATGCCCAGGGCTACTACTTCAGTCGCCCGGTTCCGGCCAATGAAGCTCTCAATATGCTGCAACCGAAGGCGCGATCCGCGCCTGCCTAGTCGCCACGACCCGAGTAAGCCAGGGTCTTGCCCAGTTTTTCATCAACCTGCAACAGATCATCACGCTGTTGACGGAAGCGCTGGCTGTTGCTGCGCTGCGGCAACCACAGCAGCAGACGAGCCCGCCAACCAGTAAGGGGCGAGCGGCGGCGGCGCAGCCTGCGTAGCAGCCAAGCCGGATAGTACTCCTCGATAAGCCGGTCCTCACTGGAAACGACAACTTCGCAGCTGCCGGGGTCACCCTGGCGCGCGGAACGTCCAAACAGCTGGCGGTCCACCCGGTACTCGACGTTACACTCCGCAGCGATCACATGCAGGCCCCCAAGTTCCTCCACGCCCCGGCCCAGCTTGATGTCTGTACCCCGGCCTGCCATGTTGGTAGCCACCGTGATACGACCTCGTTCCCCGGCACTCGCGACAATCTCCGCCTCGCTGCGGTCCTGGCGTGCATTCAGGATGCGGTGCGGCAGCTTGCGCCTGGCGAACAGCCGGCCTACCAGGTCGGAGTCATACAAGGAACAGGTACCCACAAGAACCGGCTGCCCGCTGGCATGCACCTCCTGGACGCGCGCGAGTATCGCCAGCCATTTGTCCTGGGCGCGTGGGTAGATGGCGTAGCCCTTATGGCGCCGCTGCGGCGGCCGGTGGCTGGGTACGTGGAAAGTACCGAGACCATAGGTATTGCGCAGCTCACCACGCACCTGGTGCAGGGTGCCGCTCATGCCGCCAAGATGCAGATAGCGACGAAAGAACCGCTGGTAGCTGATACTCGCCAAGGTCTCGCGCTGACCGGTGACGGGGCAGCCCTCCTTACACTCCACCATCTGGTGCAGGCCCTGCTGCCAACTGCGATCCGCCATGACCCGCCCGGTATTCTGGTCAATGATCTCTACCTTGTCGTTGCGCACCAGATAGTGATGATCCCGGCGCAATAAATGCCGGGCGAACAGTGCCTGGCGCACCAGGAACTCGCTGTGGCGCTGGCCGCTGAACAGACCTGTCATCGAGGCGGTGGCTTCGGCCACCGCTGCGCTGCCCGTTTCAGTAAAACGGATCTCAGGGCCCTTGACCACGAAGTGCTGGTCTTGTTCGAGGGTATCCGCGATCTCAAGAGCCGTACGGTATATGCGTTCCCGGGTAGCGTCCTGGTGGTCGCGAGACAGTATCAGCGGCGTACGGGCCTCATCAATCAACACGCTGTCCGCCTCATCCAGGATCGCGAAGCACAGGCCCCGCAAGGCCAACTCAGCCTGGGCGCCACTCTCCCCGTACTTCATGGCGAGGCGGCCGGACGTTGCCGGCGAGGCCAGGCGGTCTCTCAGGTAGTCGAATACCAGTTGTTGATTGGTCAGGTAGACAATATCTGCCTGGTAAGCGGTCCGGCGCTCTTCGCCGGACATGGCGTCGCGTACTGCAGCCACTGAAAGGCCCATCGCTTGATACAGCGGCGCAAAAGTCTCCGCATCTCTGCCGGCCAGGTATTCGTTGGTGGTGACAACGTGCACTGGAATACCTGCCAGCGCTGCAGTGATAGCGGGTAGCGTCGCGGTAAGGCTCTTGCCTTCACCGGTTGCCATTTCAGCCATATGGCCATTGAGAATGATCCAGCCACCCAGTAGCTGGTTGGGGTAGTGCTTCATTCCCAGGGTGCGCCCACTCACGATTCGGGTTGCCGCGAAAGCCTGGAAGACTAGTTCGTCCACCAGACCTTCCCGGAAGAGGCGGTAGCGCAGTTCCTCCAGGCCGGACAGGAGGGCATCGGCTTCGACCTCCTGCCATTTGAGTTCAGCCTGCTCGACTGCCTTGTTGATCGAAGAGATCGAGTAGCGGCGGCGGCGCAAGCGGTCCTGGATACGCCCTGAAAGGGCTTCCAGCAAGCGATCGACGCGGTCGGCGCCACGCTCAAGACGCTGAGGATATACGCCGATCTGGCTGCCCGGCCGCAGGGTCCTGCTGCTGGTCATCGCCGGCCTCTAGCCCGGCAACCGCCGCAACAGCAGTTGCTGGAGGTCCCGGTACCATTGGCTGGCCAGGGGTTCGGCGCCATGGTCGAAGCGCACATAGACCCGGGTACCGATGCGGGTGTCGGCAGGTACCGCGGGAAGGGAAATCTCAAACTCAAACACGCGTTCACCGCTGGCAAGCGCCAGCGGATCATCCGCCTGGGTCACGAAACGACCGCCGCCCGCAGTGCTCAACGCCGGGCTGGGAAGCCGAAACCCCGCCTGCGGCACACTGCGATTGAGCTCGCCCTGGTAAACCTGCCAGGGGTCGCTGGCTATGCGCACCTGGATGTCATCAAGCCGGGTCTGTATCAGGTCGAGCTCATCCTGTACTACGACGACCCGCGCGGTGGCCGCCGTCGCGGGTACGACATAACCCAGCAGGTCACCGCGCTTGACATACAGGCCCTCAAGGTCACCGCCGGGTACCTGCAGGAACACGCCGTCGAATGGCGATGTCAGTACCAGTGCTTCCAGCTTCTCCTGGTTGCGGGCTATGTCCGCTTCCAGCGCAGAAATTTCCTCTCGCGTCAGTCTCGCCTGTACGCGGTCCCGGGTGCGCACGGCCGTGTAGCGGGCGCGTAGCTCTTTGAGCCGCGCCTCCATACCCTCGCGTTCCCCCAGATGAAAGAGATTGTCCAGCCGCACCAGGGGCTGGCCCGCAGTGACGGTCACACCGTCTGCTACCAGGATGTCCTGCACGAAACCCTCAGTGGCGGCCGTGAGGCGGGACTGTTGCGGTGGATAGATAACTCCCTGGAAGCTGGATAGTGATGCTACCGGCAAGAGGAGCAAGGCAGCGGAGATACTGCCAAGTGCCAATAGGGTAACCCCGAATGCGCGGGCCCGGTGACGACGAAGCCGTGGATTGAGCAGTACAAAATCTGCCTGTTTCAGTACCGGCCAGATGACCTGCGACGCTACCGCCCACAGCGCCAGTGCAGCGCCCACGATAAACAGTTCCTGCAACAGGAACAGACAGACCGCAGCGAGAATCCCAAGTCGGTAGAGTAATGACATGGGCGCGTACAGCAGGAACCAGAATGCCTCTCGACGCGAGTGAGCCGGCGAACGGGCGTTTTCGAGGCCAAAGGCAAAGTGCTGTATCAGGTATCCATAAAACCCGTTCGCCCGCTGTGCAAGATTTGGGATGCCGAGCAAATCGGCGAGGACATAATAGCCATCGAACCGCAGTAGCGGGTTACCGTTGAAGAACAGGGTAGACACTCCGCCGATCAGCATGACGTTGAAACAGATACTACTGAGTAAGCCAGGACTGATGTTCAACCAGGCAAACAGCGCCAGCGAGGCCAGCATGAGCTCGACCATAACACCGATAGCACCGACCAGTACGCGCTTGCGTCGGCTGGCAAATGCTGTTGCCGCCGAGGCATCGACATAGGGCACCGGCACAAACACCATAAAGATGATGCCTAACTCATGGACTTCCCCACCCTCGAGTTTCGCCGCATAGGCGTGACCCAACTCGTGCACCAGTTTGACGACAGGGTAGACAAATAGCAGAAGCAGTAAGTTGTCTGGGCTGAGCGCCTCCAGGCGAGCGGTCTGCACCAGCGAGGGCCAGTTGACCGCAGCCAATGTCGCCGCAAGGCCAACCAGCAGCAGCCAGGCATACAGCATGGCCGGGCTGAAGCTCCAACGCAGCCATGGAATCGAAGCATCGAGGAAACGATTCGGATCAAGTAGCGGCAGCCGGACAGAGAGCGGGCTCTTGATACGACCCAGCCGCCGTGCCTTTCGTTCCTGCTTGCGACGCTCCAATAGCTCCTGTACATCTGGTGGGATGTTGGTCCGCAGTACGTCGACCCGGTGTAGCTGGCCCAGTAGCTGAATAATCTCGTCCTGCACCGGGCCATCATCACCGAGTGTGGTATTGGCCTCTTCCCAAATCTGTTCGACGCTGCGCGCGCCGTTCATTAAGGCAATCACATGGTAGGCGGCGGTATTGAAGCGGTGAAAACGCCCACTGGCGGAATCTTCCAGCATGTACCATATGTCGTCGCCCTGCACCTGCCGGTGCAGTTTAACGTGGCTGCGCAGGCCCGGCGTCAGCTCACGGACCCGGTACCAGTTCTCGCTGAACAGTGCCTTTTCCAAGGGCTAGCGCCACCAGGTCCAGGTTTTGAGCCGCAGCCAGGCCAGCAGCTCGCGACTCCAGATCCAGCCCAGGCTAGCCTCGCCAAGATGGATCTTACCGACCCCCTCCATGCCGGGCCTCAGGCCCGCGCTTGCCTCAGTCAGACTGGCCTCAACGCGAAACAGGTTGCTGCCATCCTCCGCGGTAGATACTGAGGTGATGCGTTCGATGTGGATAGCCAGGCGCTGGTCCGGCATGCTCGCCAATAGCAATCCTCCCTTCTGCCCGACCTCGACCGGTGCGATATCACGCTCATTCACCAGCAATACCACGCGGTAATCAGCCAGGGGCGCCAACTTGAACAACGCATCACCGCGTGACACGGGCGTGCCGAGACGTTGGCTGAGGTCGCCCTCAATGACCACGCCGGCGAATGGGGCAGTGATGCGGGTACGCGCGAGCTGTTCATCCAGTAGCTTGAGTTCCGCATCGGCCTGCTCGATACGCGCAGCGATGATAGTCACCTCTGCACGGTTGCGCTGCGCCACCGCTTCCCGGGACTCACTGACCATTTGCTGTCGCAGCGTGGACCATTTGAGACGCTCGAGCTTCAGGTCACTGTCGTCGAGGGTACCCAGCAGCTCCCCGGCCTCGACAAGGTCACCGGCGCGGGCCTCGGCTGACTGAATAAACCCATCGATGGGCGCCGCGATGGTTCGCTGCACCCTTCCCTCTATGACCGCGTCAGCCGTGACGCGCCAGTCTCCACGGGCAATACCCAGGAAAAGACCCAGCAGCAGTAACGAGAGTACGGCGAGCTTCAGCTTGTAGCGAGACGGCCCTAGCAGCGCGAGCGTTCCGCGGCGCACCGAGTGAAACAGCCTCGGCAAAATCCCCATCTCCTCCTGGCGCATCAGCAGCATCACTGGCGCCAGCACAGCCAGCACACGCTCCAGTACCTCGATAGAGTGCGGTTCGAAGGGAGTAGCTACCGGCCTTTCGAGAGTAATCGCCCCCAGTGCATCGCCATGGTAGGAAAACGGCAGGGTCAGGATGCAGCCGTCACCAGTCTCGCGGGCCAGCGCGGCATGAGCATAGTCGAGCCCGCCCTCAACTGCGCCGTGGCCGGCGAAATTGAGCACCCGATCCTGGTCCACTGCTTCGTCCATGGCGAGGCTGATCGAGCGCAGCAAGTTGGCATCCTGCTTGATCCGCGCACTGTGAGAGAGGGCGACAACCTCTGTCTGTCGGCGCTGGCGTATACCAATGCTGGCGCGCTGGCAGTCGAAGCGCTGTGCCAGCTCTGTAACCAGCGTTGTCGTGAGGGCCTGGAAATCAGATTGATCCAGGCAGACAGCGACCAGCGGGAACACGTCAGAGAGCACGCCGCCGTCCGCACCAGCAGGCTGCTGCAGGATGTAGGCAAGCGATTCTGCGCCCCAATCGAGCAGCTTGCCGATGATCTTGAGGTGCCTCGGGTCATTGGTACTGACGTCGAAAACGAGATGAAGCGCGGCTGCGGCTGGTATACCCGGGATAGCTTTGAGAAGCCGCGTGCTACCGTCGCCAAGGCCGAGCTGATCCGGCTCGCCCTCCGCGAGCACCGTCGCCAGTTCCGGTGTTGCATCCGGGGCTTCAGCACCATCGGGCCACTGACACACGGTGAGCAGTGTTCCAGGAGAATCACCATGCAGGAACAGCGTGGCGCTGCGGGCCTGTGAAATCATGCCGCACTGGGTCGACAGCCAGCGACGCGCGATTCCCGCCAGGTCAGCTGGCAGGCTGGTCGCCACACCCTGGGGTATCGCCTCTGCGCCCCCCATGCCTTGCACCTCTTCTTGTTGCACAGTCGCGTACCGTCGGCTTCAGGCGCTGTTCGGCGCACCTGAGTTGCACTAATGTCTCAAAGCTGTGAGGGAATTACAAAGGTCTTCGGATAGCACAAAAGTCTGATCGCCAACATTTCAGCAACTGCCAGGCTCAAGCAGTATCTTCAGCACCGCCGCCGTGCAAAGAAAATCTACGCTTGGGCGACACCAGTCAGCCCTGACGAGCGAGCAGCTACATCGGGCACCTCATCTGGATGAAAAAACAGGTGAAAGTGGAAGTGTGGGCCATAGAGTGCCCGCTCAGGCACCTGCAGCCACGACCTAATTCTTTCTGGACAGAGCCCCTACCACCGACATAGCAGCATCTTGAGCGTCATGCAGCACTTGTTTACGGCACTCGCTGATATCCTCCCACTGCACCGTAAGTCGCTGTCGGTACTCAAATCCCAGATTTCCTGCTTCTTCCGCCAGTGCTTCATACTTCGCAATTATTGGCGCCAACTCTTCGGATCGCCCAGAGCGCGCTTCCAACAACTTAAGCGACTCAACGAAACGATATGCTTCAAGACTACGAAAATCTGCAAGTTCTGCACTCGAGAACTGCCCGCATCGCGCCACAATGGCGTCTTTCAGTACAGCCGGGCTTTCCCCTACTTCCTGATCAAACCGCTGCAGCGAAACTGTAACTGGTGCGTCGCTGCTGACAATGTCCGAGACCAGTACATTCGCTACGCCCATTCCCCCCAGATATTTAGCCAATTTCTCTGTGTACCCAGGTGGTGGATCGAGGATCAATTCGCTACTGATTGCCCTGCTAACACCACCCACAAGGACGACGAAGCAGGCTATTCTGCAATTGTCGTCAGCCATTACCGACAGATGAGCCTGTCTTAGCAATGCACCCAACTGCATAGCCTCTTCGAGATCGCCTCCGTTGACATCGATTCTCGTTGTGAGTGGAAAGCGCTTTTTACCGTCAAAAATAAGAACCAGACGTTCCACGTCTCCGGGCCGGATTTCACCGGTTACTTTGAGAGAATAGTTTTCCTGCCTCACAGTATTGAGTACAAAATCGGCGGTGGCGGCGTTGCAGGACCACGAAAGGAGCAGGGCAAGAAACAGAGATCGCATAGTCATAGATACACACTCAGCGTACCTTGCCGAGTATAACTGAACGAAAATACGTGAAGCGAGAGCGGCGTCAACGTGCCTGCTACGGGCACCATATTGCCAATGAGCATGCTCACGCGGCGAGAACTCATACGCTAAAGTGACTCCCCCTAAGCTGCGAACTTTGCCACCAAGACTCCAGTTGTGAATCCAAGCAATTACTTCCTGTCGCCGATATGCCGGCCGAGCGATAAAGGGTCAGCTTATCTGGATAGAGCCGCTCATGAAAACTCCGTGCTTCATGGGCGCCCTCATCCTCACCTTTGGATGACGGTGACGCTCCGGTATGCGCTGCTTTAACAGTCAGGTCTCCCTGATGTACTTTGGTGTACTACGCTGCAAATAAAGTGCCCTGCCACTCCAAAGTAAAACGCCCTGACCATTGCTGATCAGGGCGTTGACGTTTGGAAGCCTGGCGATGACCTACTCTCACATGGGGAAACCCCACACTACCATCGGCG
>JANQIO010000087.1 GCA_028282105.1 Halieaceae bacterium
AACTCATGCAGTACCTTGGCGAGGATTACGGCTATCCCAAAATACACCAGGCCCATGGGTGTGAAGTAGCCCACGAAGGTGTTGAAGAAGTAGTCTTTCTGCCGCGAGGTCAGGTAGATGGCGAAGGCGCCGACAGCCGCCAGAATCCACCAGGTGCGCGGGCGGAAGGCCCAGCCGAACAGCGGCAGCAGACGGTCCAGCAGGCCATCGGGATGCAGGATGGGAATGCGCAGGAACAGGTACTGGCGCCAGATGCGCAACCCCAGGGTTTTCCAGCGCGGCGTGCGCAGGGTCTTGCGATGCTCAATGGCTCGCTCACCCTCAATCCAGTAGAGATCGTTCTTCTGCAGGAAGTCTACAAATTCCTCGATTTGGTAGGAGTTGCAGATGATCTGGGCGCGATCGGCAATTGTCCTCGCGAGTGTGGCGCTATCGATCTGGCGAGTGGGGTCGGCCCGCAGTTCCCGCAGTATCTCTACCTCCAGATAGCCGAGGTCAAAGAAGCGATTGGCGGCCGGGTCATACAGGCGCCAGCGCGGCGAGCCGTCTTCAAACGGCGCGGCCTCGATCAGTTCCAGGTCCTGGCGGATGTTCCGCGGCAGGCTCATGGCTTACACCCCAATCCAGCGCCGCACTACCGCCAGGGGGCGGCGGAACAGGTAATACCAGAGGCTGACCTTTTCGCCATACAGTTTTGCGGTGCCACGCATGCCAATCCGCGGCAGCTCCTTGAGCTCCGCGAATTCGCCGCGGATGCGGTAGGCCAGCTCGCCGGCTTCCGTGGTGGTGGCGCGATAGTCCATGCGGCGCAGTCGCGCAGAGAACTTCTTGTCCGGTGCGACATTGGGGAAGAACTCGATTTCAGTGTCGGCAGGCAGTTCAATGTCATCCCCTACCTGCAGCCAGGCCTCGAGCTGGGACTGTTCGGGATTGGCAATCGTCAGCAGCCGCTCCCCCGTCACCACCGGCTTGCCAATGAGCTCGTCGGGGCTGGGCATGATGACGACGCCACCCTGCTCGGCCTCTACTCCGCTGCGCTCCAGCAGCGATTTAACATAGGCCACTTCCGCATCGCGTTTCTCGCCTTCCAGGGCCAGCACCCGCAGTGAGGCCTTGGCGTCACGATCGAAGGACGCAGATTGCCCCGCCTGCTGGTACTGGGCACGGGCAATAGCCAGCGCCTGTTCCGCCACCTTGAGACGCGTCAGCAGCTCGGTGTCATCCAGGGTCAGCAGTGCGTCACCCTCCGCGACGATGGCGTTGGGCTTGATGACAATCGTGTCGATGATGCCGTCCATGGGTGCGCGCACCACCAGCGGGTCGCGGGCGATGATTTCGGCCTGGGCCAGTACCGAAAGCCGGACTGGCAGGAACATGAGCAACAGCAGCGCAAGCACCACGCCCGCGGCGCTCAGCTTGCGCCGGCGCGTCCACACAAAGCGGGGCTTGGAGAATGCCTTGCCGCGCAGTGCAGAGATGCTGTAGCCGGCGGCGGACAGCCAGAACTTCAGGACCCGCTGCTGGGCCTCCAGCAGGGGCTTCTCACACCAGAACGCCAGAGCGCCCAGGTAATAGCCGGAGGCCGAATACATGGGACACCAGACCAGCAGCTTGTCGCCGTGGGTATCCCAGCCACCAGCCAAGGATTCAGGTACATCGGCCTTGCGCCAGGCCTTGGGCTCGGGCTGGTCGTAGCGCTGCGCGAGGTCGCGGCACAGCGCTCGCATCCACTGGACATAGGGTGAATGGTCATCGTGCTCAACAGCACCGGACACGCCGGCGATGGAACCACCGCCGGGGCGGGTAGAACTGGCAAGCCACAGCACCGCGCTGCGGTATTCGACCAGGGTGCGGGTGTCGTTGACCAGCAGGAAGCCGATTTCAGCCTCGGTGCTCGCCTCACGAAGCCGCTGCTGGAGCAGCAGGAGATTGGCGAGTGCCTTGAGTTGTTGCTCGGAACCCGCCTCGGCCACTATTCGAACTCCGAGTTCACAAACTGCACACGACCGCTCATGCCGGGTAACAGGGTGGGCGGGTTTTCATCCAGCCGGCCAAACACCGGGATAGTGAGGCTGACCGGATCGACCGCACCGCCAATGCGGACAATCGTGCCGGGCATGGCCCGGTCGAGCTCTTCCACCAGCATGGTGAAGCTGGTGCCGACCTCCAGCCAGGCCAACGAGGTAGAGGGCATCAGCATGCGCACTTCCAACTCGTCGCGCGACACCAGCTCCAGCAAGTCTTCGCCTTCCTCAACGAACTGGTACTGCTCTATCACCCGGCTGGTGACAGCGCCGTCGAACGGGGCCTTGATTTCGCAGTGCTGGAGCTGGGCCTGAACCGCCGCCATCTCTCCACGGGCGGCTTCCAGGTCTGCCTCGTTGAGTTTGACTTCCAGCGGGCCGACGCTATTGAGCTTGACCAACTCTCGGTTGACCTCGAGCTTGGCCTCGGCGCCTTTGACCTTGGCGCGGGCCGTGTCATAGGAAGCCTCAATACGATCACAGTCAAAGGCCAGCAGCAGCTTACCCTGTTTGACGATATCGCCTTCCTGAACCGCGACGCGTTCGATAATGGCGCTGATTCCCGCCGAGAACAGGCTTTTGCGCAACGGTACCAGTTGAGCGCGCACGACGTTGGTTTGCAGGCCGGGGAGCAGGTCCGCCTCGAAGTCGCTTTCTGGCTGAGAGATCGCCAGGCTGCTGGCGGCGACCAGTGCGCACATGGCGGTAAGGCGTATCTTCACTCGAACTCCTTGCGCTTATCCCTGGAGGTTTCCTGGTTTATCAGAGCGCTTATACAGGCACTTTCGGGATTGTAGCAGGCTACCGGCTTCCTTCCCCCCTAGAAACCCACCATGGGGATATTGCCGTCTTGCCAGGTCTTGTCGTACACCGCGATCAGATTGGTGAGTTCGTGAATGTCGAGATCCAGGTAGGTCTCCGGCACCGGGTTGAGGCCCAGGGCCACCAGCACCGCACCGTAGGACGACTGGGCATTGGCATAAGACTCCAGCAGGCTGAGGTCGGTGCGCAGGGAAGCGGCCCGGGTGACCACGCTTTCTACCTTGGAAGCGGCACTGGAAATGGCCGCGTTGCGGGTGTGCTTGGCAATCTCGCTGTCGATCGCCTTGACCTCCCGCGCCTGGTTCAGCTTGCGCAGCGAGATGTTGTACTGGTAGACCGCAAGGTTGAGCTTGGTGACTACCGCCATGTTCACCGCCAGTCGGCGTTGCAGGGCCAGCTCTTCACGCAGGTCGGAGTTTTCCAACACCTGCTTGGTGGTGGCCAGATTGAACAGGTTCCAGCTGACCTCAACGCCCACTTCGTTCCAGGTGTTGTTCACCAGCAGGTTGTTGGAATCGTAGCCGTTGTTGTAGGACAGCTCGATGCCCGGCAGCAGCCGCAGCAGTGCCTTGCGGGTTTCCGCCTGGTCGATGCGTACGTTGTAGATTTCTTCGGCCAACTCCGTAGAGTTGTAAAGTGCGGTGATTTCGAGTTGTACCGGGTCCTCGTCGAGGCGCGGCAGCACCGGCAGCGCACTGATGTCCGCCAGTTGCGCACCCGGCTCAATGCCCAGCAGCTCGATGTTGGTAGTTGTCGGTACGTTGATGATCTGGGCGAGTTCAATACGGGCTTCTGTGAGATCCTCGGAGAGGCTCTCCAGCTCACGGATGAGATCAAACAGCTGCCGTTTCAGGCGCAGGTTCGGCAGGATATTGGTGTACTGCCGGTTTTCGATCACCTGGGAAATTTCAGCGTAGGCCTGGTTGGCCTCCGCCAGCACCGCGTCGACCTCGCGGGCGGTGTTCTGTGCTGCCCAGGCACGCCAGTACAGCATACGCGCCTGCTGCAGCAGGTTGGCCAGCACGCGCTTGCGGGATTCTCTGGAGATCAGGTAACGATCTGCTTCCTGCTGGGCCTGGTAGTAGCTGACACCGAAATCCAGCAGGTTCCAGGAGGCCGTGAAGTTGCCAATATCGCGATCTTTTTCCTGGGAGGTAGAGGGCTCCAGTGACTCCTCGCCCGTTGCGATCGAGATACTGGTGGAGGCATTGAAGTTGTTGCGATCGAGGCGGCTGTAGCTGGCGTCCATCTGCGGTAGCATCTCGTAGCGGGCCAGCTCAAAGCTGCCCAGGGCCACTGCCTGCTCCATGCGGGAGACGCGATGCTCAAGGTTATTCAGAACGGCACGGGACATCACCTCGTGCAGGCCGATAGGCCGCTCGAGGGGGGCGCGGAACTGTTCGATCAGTTCCCGATCCTCAGCCAGTACGTCAGAGACGTCACTCTCCGAGAGAGGCTGGGGATTCATTGCACAGCCGGCTAACACACAGGTGCAAGCCAACCGCCCGAGTTTTAACAACACGTCAGACGAGGCTCCTAATGGATCAGAAGTATCACAATCCCCACCATGATACCTAATCCTACTTTTAAACCGTTGTTTTTATTATTGTTATGTGAACAGCTTCTGATAAGGCATGCCTGTTATGTGAACAGGTTCTTAATATCCTCCAGGAACTGCTCCAGCTTTTCGACGAAAGTATAACGCGAAGCCTTCTCCAATTGTAAATCTAAGTTTTCTCTTCCATCGGCCTGCTGCTGCGGCTTATCTTCGCCTGAGTCTTCGCTTTGGGCCTGGCCTTCTTCCAGCGGCACCTCTTCTGCGGAGGCCTCTTCAACCTCCGGAGCCTCACCCTCTGCACCCTCGCCCTCGCCGCCTTCTGCCGGCACCAGCAGCGGGTCAGCCTCAGCGGTTTCTTCCTGTAGCTGCTCTACTGCGATAACGAAGAGACCCGTGGCGCTGTTTCCAGCATCGTCGCGACCGACCACCAGCACGGCGATCTGCATCTGGCCGGCAGCGGCGGCAGCCTCACCGTCGACCTCAAACGTCATGGTCTCCGGATCAAATGTGACGTACTCCGGCAGCGGGCTGCCATCCTCGAGCGTCGCCTCCACGTATACCGCTTCTCCGGGGTTGGAGTGCTCGAAGGTATTGGACGGCAACGCGATGGTAGAGTCGCCCTCCGCCAGCACCCGCTGTTCCGTCAGATTGACGGTCAGGCGAACAATCTCGCCTTCGGTGCTGGGCGTGGTGCTCGCTGTTTCCTGAGTCTCACTGGAGGCAGCGGTTTCGGGTGTCGTGCCCTCGTCGCCTTCCTGGGCCTCACCACGGCCGGCGCCCGCCAGGCCATCATTGGTGCTGGAGCCGTCGTCATCTCCGGCAAAGCTCTCGGTAATGGTCTCTGCGCCTTCACCAATCACTTCAATCGTGAAGCTGCCGGCGGCAGACTGGCCACGATCATCAGTACCAACGATCCGGACATCAATCTCTGATACCCCGTCGGCGATCGCCGCTTCCCCATCCACCGCAAAGGTCTGGGTGTTCGGATCGAAAGAAACGTACTCCGGCAGCGCGCTGCCGTCAGCCATCTCGGCGCTGACAGTCACCTCCGCGAAGGGATCATCGTGGGTGAAGGTATCGGCCGGCAGTGTTACCAGAGTGGTGCCTTCTGCAGTGACAGGCCGATCGTCCAGGTTAATGCCCAGGCGGACCCGGTCATCTACCACGTTCCAGAGGTCGTCCGCGGTCTCGGTGATCTCGCGGATAGTGGTTCCGAGGTTATCGTCACCCTGGTTGTCGCCGTCTGAGGGATCCGGGCCTACGCCACCGTCATTGCCGTCGCCGCCCGGGCCAGCGCCGCCCTGGTCATCTCCCCCGCCGTCCTGGTCGCCATCACCGTCGCCGGGACCGCCAACCTGGTCGCCATCACCGTCGCCATCGCCGTCGCCATCGCCGCCCTGGTTGCCGTCAGGGTCGGGCAAGATCGGCGCGTCATCGATATTGAGTAGTGACAGGGTGACCGTGGCCATGCTCTCAAGGCCTACCCGATCGGAAGCCACCACGGTGTAGTTGTACTCGTTGCTGCCGGATTCAAAGTCGTTGGCCTCACCGTCGGCACCGGCTTCGGTAAGCACAATGGAGCCATCAGCCGCCATCTGGAACCAGCCATCCTCGGTGGTGGCACGCACCGAACCATCGCTCCACAGGAAGCCCACTCCAGCAAGCTCAATATTGTCACTGGCCTCAACTCGGCCCAGTGATACGCCCTCTTCCTGGCCCTCGTTAAAGAAGGCGACCAGGTTGCTGACTAGCGGCGCCGTCGTATCGACGGTGAGTTCTGAGACCGTGCCATCAGAGGCGGTGTTGCTGGCCAGGTCAACAACCGTGGCCACCACGTCATAGATGCCATCATCCAGAGCGCCTGAAACCGCCAGTGTCCAGCGATCACCGACCAGTGACAGGCTGCCATCACCTTCTGTGTAAGTCACACCATCAACGGTAACCGTCAAGGTCTCTCCAGCGGCAACGTTTGCCGAGCCGGAAATGGTGGGTGTGTTGCTGCTGGTGAGACTGTCATCCACCGACGGAGCTGCCGGTGGCTGGGTATCGATAGTCAGCTCGGCAACGGTGTTGTCTGTCACGGTGACACCGAAGCGATCCGTCGTTTCGACATCGACGTCGTAAGTGCCATCGTCAAGGCCCGGCGTACTGGACAGATCCAGCGTCCAGCCATCGCCAGATACCGACAGCTCATTGTCCACGCCCAACTCATAGCTGGTGCCGTCAACAGTGACGATTAACCCACCGTCGGCGCGCGTGGCATCGTAGGTACCACCCAGGGTGGGCCTGTCGTTGTTGGTGACCTGACCCTCGACCGTGGGAATAGCGGCCTGGACGGTATCGATCTCCAGTTCATCTGAGGTGGGGTCGACACTCAGGTTGCCGGCCGCATCCTCGAGGCTGGCGAACACATCGTAAACCCCGTCAGGGATCGCATTGGCATCAGGAATAACCAGAGTCCAGCTAGAGCCGGTGACGCTCAATTGGCCGTCGCCTTCCGTGTACTCGACGCCGTTGACTGATACGCGCAGGGTATCGCCGGGCACTGCATTGACGGTGCCAGAGATAACCGGGGTCGAATCGTTGATCACCTGAGTGAACACGGAAGGTGCCGGTGGCGGGGTGAGATCAATGGTGATCTCTCCGGAAGTCGGGTCCACCGTGCTGTTGCCCGCCTGGTCTACCACGCGGGCTTCAACGTTATAGTTGCCCTCGGGCAGCGCATCGCCGCCCGGGATATTGAGCGTCCACTGGCCGCCGACCACACTCAGGGCACCACCGCCCTCGGTGTAGGTTACGCCGTTAATAGAGACTGACAGCGACTCACCAGCCCCCAGGTTCACCGTGCCGGTAATCGTAGGCGTAGGATCGTTGGTAAGGCCGCCGTTCACCGTGGGCGCATCCGGCGCCACAGTATCGATCACCAGTTCGCCGCTGGTGGCGTCTGCGATTGTATTGCCAGCAGCATCGGTAGCACGAGCGACCACATCATAAGTGCCGTCGGGAAGTGCCGGCGGTGTCAGGGTCCAGTTACTGCCGATCAGGGTGAGCTGCGGGCTGGCCTCGGTGTAGGTGACACCGTTGACCGTTACCTGCAGGAACTCGCCCGCCGCCAGCACCGAGGTGCCAGTAATAGTGACAGTTGACGAATTGGTCACCTGGCTATTGACGGTCGGCTGCGCGGGTGGCGTTGTGTCTTCCACCACATCCACCACGGTGATCACGAAGCTCTCGGTGCGGGTTGCGCCGCCGGAGTCGGTGGTGGTGATGGATAGGGTTACCGTGGGCTCGGTTTCAAAGTCGAGGCTCTGACCTGCACGCAGTTTGAGCTGGTCAAGGCCGTCCACTTCGAAGCGAGAGTCACTCACCGAATATGTATGCGTATCGCCGACATCGGGATCCGACGTGGACACCGTGCCGATCACAGCACCGGCAACATTCTCCGTAACAGTGTTTCCTACCAGAGTGATATCAGAAGGAGGCAGATTGCCGCCGCCCGCCGTCACCGTGATACTCACCGTCACCGTCGACGTGAACCCTTGCGCATCCGTCACCGTCACATCAAAACTGTCGGCGCCCGTGTAACCCGCATTCGGCGTGTACGTGTACTCGCCCGTCGTCGCATCGATCACCACCGAACCGTTCGTCGGATCTCCCGCCGGGCTCACAATGCTGTAAGGCGTACCCGACAGACCATCCGGATCACTCGCCGACAGCGTCGACGTCACCGGCGTATCCACCGCCGTCGTCGCACTGTCTCCGCCCGTCGCCGTCGCGCCACCGTCATCCAGCGCCGTCACCGTCACGTTCACCGTCACCGTCGACGTGAACCCGTCGGCATCCGTCACCGTCACGTCAAAGCTGTCACTGCCCGCAAAATCCGTAGCCGGCGTGTACGTGTAAGCACCCGTACCCGCATCGATCACCACCGTCCCATTCGTCGGCTCATCCGCCGCCTGGACACTGAACGGATTCGTCGCCAATCCATCCGGATCACTCAATCCAGTCAACGTCCCATTCAACGGCGTGTCTTCCGCCGTCGTCTCATTGAACGTATCCGGCGTCGCAGGACCCGCATCAACCACCGTCGTGTCGATCACAATGTCCGAGCCATCCGCGATATTCGTGCCCGGCAACACCGTCGACAGCGGCGTATTACCCGCCAGGTCCGCCACATCGC
>JANQIO010000114.1 GCA_028282105.1 Halieaceae bacterium
CCCACGGCGATTGTTATCGCCATGCTGCTGGGTTTCGCGGTCGTGCCGTTCTCTCCCGAGATGCACCTGCTGGATATGAATATCGGCCTGCTGTTCTTCCTCGGCATGACCTCGCTGGCGGTCTACAGCGTGCTGCTGGGCGGCCTGGCTTCCAACAACAAGTACGCGCTGCTCGGCGGCCTGCGCTCCGCCGCACAGATGATCAGTTACGAGGTGTTCATGGGCCTGTCGCTGATGGGTGTGGTGATGCTGGCCGGCAGCTTCAGTCTGCAGGATATCGTGCGCGCCCAGGAGGGCATGTGGTTCTGCGTGCACCAGTTCCTGGGGCTCTATGTGTTCCTGATTGCCGGCATCGCGGAAAGCCACCGGCTGCCCTTCGACCTGCCGGAAGCGGAGCACGAGTTGACTGCCGGCTTTCACACCGAGTATGGCGGTATGAAGTTCGCCATGTTCATGCTCGGTGAATACCTGGGACTGATCCTCATTTCCTGCATGATGACGACGCTGTTCTTTGGTGGCTGGCTGGGCCCGGACTTCCTGCCACCGCTGCTGTGGTTCCTGCTGAAGACCGGCCTCATCATCCTGTTCTTTATCCTGTTACGGGCCGCCATTCCGCGCCCACGCTATGACCAGCTCATGTCCCTGGGCTGGAAAGTCATGCTGCCGCTGACCCTGGTCAACCTGGCGGCCACCGGGGCCGTGGCCCTGTGGATGGAGGGCTGATCATGTTGGGCTCACTGTTCAGCCAACTGCGTACCCTGGGGACGGTCCTGCGCCATACCTTCACCCGCGCCGAAACCGTGGAGTACCCGGAACAGAAACCCTACCTGGCGCCGCGCTACCGGGGCCGCATCGTGCTGACCCGCGACCCGGACGGCGACGAGCGCTGCGTGGCCTGCAACCTGTGCGCGGTGGCCTGCCCGGTGGACTGTATTGCCCTGCAACAGGGCGTGCGCGAAGACGGCCGCTGGTACCCCGAGTTTTTCCGAATCAACTTCTCGCGCTGCATCATGTGCGGTATGTGCGAGGAGGCCTGCCCCACTGCAGCCATCCAGCTCACCCCGGACTTCGAAATGTGCGAGTACGACCGGCAGAGCATGGTGTATGAAAAAGAGCACCTGATGATCGACGGCACCGGCAAATACCACGACTACAACTTCTACCGCGTGTCCGGCTTGCAGATTTTCGGCAAGGACAAGGGCGAGGCCCTGGACGAAGAGCCCCCGGTGGACGTGAAGAGCCTTCTGCCATGAGTAAAGCGCCTTCTGCCATGACGGGGGGACGCACTGCATGATCCTGTCCCTGTTCTATGTCGCTGCGAGCATTGCCGTGCTGTCAACGGTCATCGCCCTGAGCCGCACCAACGCCGCCCATGCCCTGATCTACCTGATCATGTCACTGCTGTCGGTGGCGGTGATCTTTTTCATCATGGGCGCCCCTTTCGCCGCGGCCCTGGAGGTGGTCATCTATGCCGGCGCCATCATGGTGCTATTCGTGTTTGTAATCATGATGCTGAACCTCGGAGAGGCGGGCCAGGCAAGGGAGCGCGAGTGGCTGAAACCGTCTGGCTGGCTGCTGCCCGGGCTGTTCGCACTGGTGCTGCTGGCCGAACTGCTCATTCTTCAGGGCAGCATGGATGGCGCCACCTCCGGCATAGCGGTGGAGCCCAAGGCAGTGGGACTGACCCTGTTCGGCCCCTACGTGCTGGCGGTGGAGCTGGCATCGATGCTGCTACTGGCCGGACTGGTCGGCGCCTATCACGTGGGCCGCAGCTTCCTGGCCCGGGACCGCGGGGGGCCGCGCTAGTGGACGGTCTGCAGGTGCCACTGGAGCATGTGCTGGGGCTGGCCTCCCTGCTGTTTGCGCTGGGCCTTACCGGCCTGATGGTCAGGCGCAACATCCTGTTCGTGCTGATGTCCCTGGAGGTCATGCTCAATGCCGCGGCGTTGGCGTTCGTTGCCGCCGGCGCCCGCTGGGGCCAGCCCGACGGCCAGGTGGTCATCATGCTGATCCTCACCGTGGCCGCAGCGGAAGTCTCGGTGGGCCTGGGCCTGGTGCTGCAAATCCAGCGCCGTTTCCAGACCCTCGACGTCGACGACGCGATTCGCCTGCGAGGCTGACATGACCGAGCTGCTCTGGCTGATTCCCGCCCTGCCCCTGGCCAGCGCCACGCTGTTGATTTTCTGCGGCCGCATGCTGGGGCAACGCTGGGCAGCGCTGCTGGGCGTGGGCTCAGTGGCGGCGTCTGCGCTGTGCGTGCTGTTCACCGCGATGCAGTGGCAGGGCGCACCCCTGCAGCTTGACCTGTGGACCTGGATGCAGGTCGGCGAGCTGGCGGCCGGTGTGAGTTTCTACATCGATGGCCTGACCCTGGTCATGCTGTCGGTGATCACCGGTGTCGGCTTCCTCATTCACCTCTACTCCGCCGAGTTCATGGCCGGGGATGACAGCTACGCCCGCTACTTCGCCTACCTCAACCTGTTTGTCACCGCCATGCTCACCCTGGTTATGGCGGACAACCTGCTGCTACTGTACTTCGGCTGGGAAGGTGTGGGCGCCTGTTCCTACCTGCTGATCGGCTTCTGGCATTTCGACGCCGCCAATGGCGCCGCCGCCCGCAAGGCTTTTATCGTCACGCGGGTGGGGGATGCCGCCATGGCCCTGGGCCTGTTCCTGCTGTTCGCCGAGTTCGGCACCCTGGACATCCAGGCGCTGGGCACCGCCGCCGGCGAGCGCTGGGAGGTGGGCCACCCCACCGCGGTGCTCGCCACAGCGCTGCTGCTGGGGGGTGCGGTCGGCAAATCGGCGCAGCTGCCATTGCACACCTGGCTGCCGGATGCCATGGCGGGCCCGACCCCGGTCAGCGCCCTGATTCATGCCGCCACCATGGTCACCGCCGGCGTCTACCTGATCGCCCGCACCCACGAGTTGTTCCTGCTGGCACCGCCGACACTGGCGGCGGTGGCAGTGATCGGTGTACTCACCTTGCTGCTGGCGGCCTTCACCGCGCTGTGCCAGAACGACATCAAGCGCATCCTGGCCTGGTCGACCATCAGCCAGATCGGCTACATGTTCCTGGGGCTGGGCGTGGGCGCCTGGGCCGCCAGCGTGTTCCACCTGATGACCCACGCTTTCTTCAAGGCGCTGCTGTTCCTGGCCGCCGGCGCCATCATCCACTGTCTGCATCACGAACACGACATCCGCAATATGGGTGGCCTGCGCAGTCGACTGCCCATTGTGTTCCTGAGCTTCCTGATCGGCTCCGCCGCGCTGGCAGCCCTGCCGCTGACGTCAGGCTTTTTCAGCAAGGACCTGATCGTGCTGGCAGCCTTCGATGCCCCGGGCTTTGGCAACTGGCTGTGGCTGGGCGCGGTCCTGGGCGCCTTCCTCACCGCACTCTACAGCTTCCGGCTGGTATTTGTGGTCTTCTTCGGCCGCGCCAACACCCTGCCCGACCGGCAGCCGGGATCGGCGATGGCGACGCCGCTGGCGGTGTTGTGCGTATTCGCCTTCGCCGGCGGCTGGATAGGTATTCCAGTACAGGCCGTGTTCCCGGTCGCCGACGGCGGACATCCGCCGCTGTGGGTGGAGGCGGTCTCCATCGGCCTGCCGCTGCTGGGGGTGGCGCTGGCCTACGCGCTGTTCCTCGGCCGCCAACTCAAGGCAGACGGCCTGGTGTCATCCGCACCCGGCCAGGCGGCTTACGGTTTCTGGCACCACGGCTGGCGCGTGGACACGCTCTACGAGTGGCTGTGGGTCAAGCCCTTCCTGGGGCTGGCTACGCTGCTGAGGAATGAGCCCGTGGATCGCCTCTATGCGGCCATCGTGAGCCTGTGCCAGGCTTTGAACGCGGCATTCAGCGCCACCCAGACCGGTCGGCTGCGCCAGTACGCCACGGTGATGGCTGCCGGCGCCGCTGTGCTGTTGGGGATAGTCTGGAGCACCGCGGGCTGATGGTTTACCTGCTTGCCATCCTGTTCCTGGGCGGCGGCCTCGCCTGGTTCAGCGAGCGCTTCAACTCGCAGGCACCGCGCTGGGTCGCCCTGGGTGTGATCAGTTTCGCGCTGCTCTACCTGGCGGTTGCGGTGGCGCGGCTGCCGGTGGAGCAGTTCAGCCCACTGCCGTCGGCGCAGCTGCCGGAGACCTGGCTGGCCCATTTCAAGCTGGACTGGATACCGCGCTTTGGTATCAGCTTTGAGCTGGCCATGGATGGGCTCAGCCTGATTCTGGTGGCGCTGACCCTGTTGCTGGGGCTGATTGCACTGAGCGCTTCCTGGTCGGAGATCGAGGAACGCACCGGCTTCTTCCAGGCCAACCTGTTGTGGAGCCTGACCGGGGTGGTCGGCGTATTCGTGGCCCTGGACCTGTTCCTGTTCTTCGTGTTCTACGAGGTGATGTTGGTGCCCATGTACCTGCTGATTGCCATCTGGGGCCACGAGGACCGCGCCTACGCCGCCATGAAGTTCTTCATCTTTACCCAGCTCTCGGGCCTGCTGATGCTGGTGTCCATACTCGCACTGGCCTATCAGCACGCCGTAGTGAGCGGCAGCTACAGCTTCTCCTATTTTGACCTGCTGGGCACACCGCTGGAGGGCGCGCTCGCCTTCTGGGTGATGCTGGGCTTCTTCCTCGCTTTCACAGTCAAGCTGCCGGGCTTCCCCTTCCACACCTGGCTGCCGGACGCCCACACCCAGGCTCCGACCGCCGGCAGCGTGCTGCTGGCCGGCATCCTGCTGAAGACCGGCGCCTACGGCCTGCTGCGCTTCGCGGTGCCGCTGTTCCCGGAAGCAGCGGCGGAGTTCGCGCCGGTCGCCATGGCACTGGGGGCGGCGGGAATCCTCTACGGCGCCGTCCTGGCGTTTGCCCAGACTGACTTCAAACGGCTGGTGGCCTACTCCAGCGTCAGCCACATGGGTTTTGTATTGCTGGGCATCTATGCCTGGAACAGCCTCGCCCTGCAGGGCGCCATCATGCAGATGGTGGCCCACGGCCTGAGCACGGCAGCCCTGTTCATGACCGCCGGCGCCCTGCAGCAGCGCATGCACACCCGTGACATGTCGCGCATGGGCGGGCTGTGGCTGAACGCACCGCGCATGGGCGCCTGCACCCTGCTGTTCACCATGGCCTCGCTGGGGCTGCCGGGCCTGGCCAACTTCGTCGCTGAATTCCTGGTGCTGCTGGGCCTGTTCCAGGCCGCGCCACTGATGGCGGTGATCGCCGCGCTGGGACTCGTCACCGGCGCGGTCTACAGCCTCATCATGCTGCAGCGCAGTTTCCAGGGACCTGGCGATGCCTCACGAGAGCTGCCCGACTACGGCGGCCGCGAACTGCTCACCATGCTGGTGATGGTGGCGCTGCTGATCTGGCTGGGTATCCACCCGCAGCCGCTGCTGGAACTGACCCAGCCGACGGTAGACAGCCTGTTGCTGGAGGCTTCCGGGTGAGCGGCGTGAACTGGCTGGCGGTGGCTCCGCTGCTGGTGTTGAGCGGCGGCGCTGTACTGCTGATGCTGGTGGTCTCGGTGCGTCGCAGCACCGAAGTGGCCTGTGTGACCACCACGCTGATAATGGCGGCAGCCCTGCTGTCCTGCCTGTGGGCGCGGACGGCGATACCCGAGATCGTGACACCGCTGTTGCTGGCCGATGGCTACGCGCTGTTCTTCTGTGCCCTGTTCATCGGCTGCGGGCTGGTGACCGCAATCATTGCTCGCGAATACCTGTTGCTACGCGCGGGTGAGAACGAGGAGTTCTTCCTGCTGCTGCTGTTGTCGACACTCGGCGCAGCCACTCTCGCCTACGCCAATCACTTTGCTTCACTGCTGCTGGGCATGGAACTGCTGTCAGTATCGCTCTACGCGCTGATTGGCTACCCGGACAAACTGCTACGGCCGCTGGAGGCCGCCATCAAATACCTGGTGCTGTCAGCCGCTGCCTCGGCCACTTTCCTGTTTGGGTTTGCGCTGCTCTATGCCGCTGTCGGTGTGCTCGACTACCCAGCCATGGGCGCGGCATTGGCAGCGGCCGACAACCCGGTGTTACTGGCCGCCGCCGCGCTGATTATTGCCGGCCTGGGCTACAAGCTCAGCGCCGTGCCGTTCCATATGTGGACGCCGGATGTCTATGAAGGCGCGCCGGCTCCTATTGCCGGCTTTCTGGCGGCAGTGTCCAAGGGCGCAATTTTCGCCGCCTTGCTGCGCTGGTGGATGGCCGCAGGCCTCTACGAACTGCCTGGCCTGCTCACAGTCATCGGCATCGTGGCGGGCGCCTCCATGCTGGTGGGCAATCTACTGGCGCTGCTACAGGACAACATCAAGCGGGTGCTGGCCTACTCCTCCATTGCGCATATGGGCTACCTGCTGATCGTGCTGGTGGCCTGTGGCATGGTGCCGGATCCGAGCCTGGCGATGGAAGCCGCCGCGTACTACCTGGTGGCCTATACCCTGACCAACCTGGCAGCGTTTACCCTGCTGGGCCTGTTGTCACGCGCTTCCGGCACCGATGAGTTGGACACCGTGGCCGACCTGGACGGTCTGTTCTGGCGGCAGCCCGGCCTGTCGCTGTTGTTCACCGTCGCCCTGCTGTCGCTGGCGGGCATCCCGCTGACCGCCGGGTTTATCGGCAAGTTCTACCTGTTCAGCGCGGGCGTCGCGGGCGAACTCTGGGGCCTGCTGGCGCTGCTGGTCATCGGCAGCGGCCTCGGCCTGTTCTACTACCTGCGCCTGGTCTATCGGATGACGCTGAAGGCCGAGCCGCAGACCCAGCCACCATCGACACCCGGCTGGAGCGCGCGCCTGACCTGCTACGGACTGGTACTGGCCATGCTGTACTTCGGCATCGTGCCAGCGCCGTTGATGGAGATTCTGAGAACTATACTCTGACTAACTGCTCCCACAGGAGGAGAACACTATGCTGCGATCCGTCGAACTTAAGGATTACATGCTGACCCACCCGGTGACCGTACGCGCCGACGCCACCATGGGCGACGCGATACGGCTGATCATCGACAACAAGATCTCCGGAGTGTGCGTCGTCGATGATGCCGATCGGCTGGTCGGGATTCTCTCGGAACTTGACTGCCTGCGGGCGATGCTCAGCACCAGCTACAACGAGGGCGGCATTGGCCAGGTAAAAGACTACATGGCCCACGACAACCTGATTGTCGCCAATCCCCATGAGGACATTACCGACGTCGCCCAGGATATGTTGCTCAAGAAGAAGCGGCGACGCCCGGTGGTTGAAGATGGCCGGCTGGTGGGCCAGGTCACCTGCCGCCAACTGCTGAAGGCAGCCCGGGATTTCACCACCTGAGTCGATTTCCGCGCGGGACACCGTGAGTTAAGCCGCGCCACTGGCGCGGTGGAATGCGGTGAAAACTCCGCAGGCTTCCTTTACGCTGCCTAACAGTCATTCGCTTGCATGGAGTAGCCCGTGGTCCGCAAGATCCTGCTGGCAGTCTTTATTCTGCTGTTCCTGGCCGTGTCCGCACTCGCGTTCACGATTTCCCGCACCTCTGCCTGCCCGACAACGCCGGTCGCCACCAGCGGCGGCGAAACCATGAGCGCCGTTATCTACCGCTGCTACGGCTCGCCCGATGTTTTGGAACTCACCACCGTGGACAAACCGGAGCCGAAGGCTGACGAAGTGCTGATAAAAGTCTCGGCAGCGGGAGTGAACCCCCTGGACTGGCACTATATGCGCGGTTCCCCTTACATCCTGCGCCTGTTCAACGGCACCGGTGCCCCTGATGACTACCGTTTCGGTGTGGATTTCGCCGGCACCGTGGTGGCCGCCGGTAAGGACGTTACCCGTTTCGAGGTGGGCGACGAGATCTTCGGCGGCGCCTGGGGCGCCTACGGCGAGTATGTGGTGCGCCCGCAGGATCGCGCCCTGGCTCACAAGCCTGACAACATCAGCTTTGAAGAAGCGGCCGGCGTACCCATTGCCGCCCTCACCGCCCTGCAGGCCCTGCGCGATCACGGTCAGCTTCAGCCCGGCCAGCGGGTGCTGATTAACGGCGCTTCGGGCGGCGTCGGCACCTACGCGGTACAGATCGCCAAGGCCATGGGCGCCCATGTAACCGGTGTCTGCAGTGGCCGCAACGTCGACATGGTGACGTCCATCGGCGCCGATCAGGTGTTCAACTACAAGCAGGAGAACTACCTTGAGAGCGGCCAGACCTGGGACCTGATTGTCGACAATGTCGGCAACCACGGGCCCATGAACAATCGCCGGGTGCTGACGCCGGAGGGGCGGCTGGTGCTGGTCGGCGGCGCCAAGGGCGACTGGATAGCGCCCTTCTACAACCTCATTTCCACTCTCCTGCTCAATCCTTTCGTGTCTCAGGAGATGACCTCGTTTACCGCGCAGATGACCGCCGAGGACATGGAAGAGCTGGCAGCCATGATAGAGGCGGACAAAGTGCGCACGGTAATCGACACCATCTACCCGCTGGCAGAGACGGCGGACGCCGTACGCCATTCGGAATCCGGCCGCGCCCGCGGCAAGATCATTGTCTCGCAGCGCTGACATGCGCTTGCTCGGCGCTGTCGCCCTGTGGGCAATGCTGGCCGGCGGAGCCGCAGCCAACACCGATGATGCGGCGGCGCGCAGCGAGCGTTTCAGCGTTCACTCCGAGGTACTCGGCGAAACTCGCGAGCTATTGCTGCGCCGGCCACCGGGCTACGCTGGGGACCGCAGCTACCCGGTGGTGTACGTACTGGACGGTGAATGGAACTTTGAGCTGGTGGCGGCCTACCTGGACTATATGGCCGACAACGCCATCTTCCCGCCAATGATTGTCACCGCCGTCACCAATGTAAACCGCAACCGGGACTACGTGCCGAGGCCAGATCCCTATTTCACCGATACCGGGAAGGCCGATGATTTCCTGGCCTTCGTGGAGCAGGACTGGCAGCCGGCCATCGACAAGCGCTATCCGACCTCCGGTGACACCATTATCGTCGGGCACTCTTTTGGCGGCGTCTTTACCCTGCACAGCCTGTTCAGCGGGCGCGAGCTGTTCGATGCTTACATCGCTCTGGGCAGCAGCGCCTGGATCGCCGATCGCGTGCTGTTCGAGGAAGCGGAGGCATGGTTCAAGTCGGCGCCCGCCGCCGACAGCTTCGTGTACATGGCCGTGGGCGAGGGCGACGGCGGCCCTACCGTGCCTTCCAGCGAAGCCCTCGCCAAGCTGTTCGCCGAGCGGGCGCCAGCCGAACTGGAGTGGTACTTCGAAATCACCCCACGCACCGACCATTTCAAGAACGTCGTCGCCGGCATGAACGAAGGCTTTATGAAGCTGTTCCCCGCCTGGGGCTTTGTTGAGGAAGTTGAAGCCGCTGCCGGGTCAGGGGCGAGGGGAGTGGACCAGTGGTTCCGAACCCGAGAAGCGGAGCTGGGCTACCGCTTCCTGCCCGCCTGGTTCGATATGGGGGTGGCAGCCACCGGCCTGGCCCAGTCCGGCAACACTGAAGCCGCCATTGCCCTGGTGCGCAACCTGCGCCGTCACCAGCCGGACAACGCCCACGTCGCCAGCTTCGCCGCCGGGATCTACCGCGCCGCGGGAGACACCGGGAACGCCATCGCTGAGTACCGACGGGCCATCGCCCTGGCGGAGGCCCAGGGCCTGCACCCGAACGCGATGCACCTGGATCGGCTAAGGCAGCGACTCGCCAGCCTGGAAAGTGCCGACTAAGGGCTGAGCCTGCGCCGGCCGAGCATCAGAGAGGCGGGCGACCGCCTGGTGCTGGCTCAGGAACACCTCACCGCTGAGCCGTGACAGGAAATCAGTTTTACCCAGGCAGTCCATCACCGGCCCCTTGACCTCACTGAGGTGTAGTTTCACACCGGCCTCGGCGAGGCGCTGATTCACCGACTCCAGCACCTCCAGGGCACTGAGATCAATGGCGTTGACCGCAGGGCACATCAACACCACATGACGCACCCCGGGCTGCTGCGCCACCCGTCCATAGATCGCATCTTCGATATAGCCGGCGTTGGCAAAGTAGAGGCTCTCGTCCACTCGCAGCGAAATGATGCCAGGGTGGGTGACCACCTGGTGGCGCTCGACGTTGCGGAAGTGCTCGGTGCCAGGCACCTCGCCCACCACCGCCAGATGTGGCCGCGAGGTTTCATAGAGATGCAGCAGGAGCGAGGCGGCCACGCCGCACATGACACCCACCTCTACACCCAACAGCAGGGTCAGGGCAATAGTGGTGGCTATCGCCACAAAGTCGCTCCGGGAGTAGTGCCAGGCCCGCCGCAAGTGCGAAAAATCGACGAGCTGGAACACCGCGACCAGAATAACCGCGGCCAGTGTCGCCTTCGGCAGGTAATACAGATAGGGCGTCAGATACAGTGCCGCCAGCGCCATGCCCAGGGCGGCAAACAGGCCGGCTGCAGGCGTGGCGGCGCCGGCATCGAAGTTTACCACCGAGCGTGAAAAGCCTCCGCTCACCGGGATGCCGCCGGAGAGGGCCGAAGTCACATTGGCTGCACCCAGCCCGATCAGCTCCTGGTTGGGGTCAATGCGCTGGCGGCGTTTCGCGGCCAGGGTCTTGCCCACCGACACGGATTCCACGTAGCCGATAATGGCGATCAGCAGCGCGCTGTCGAGCAACTCGCGCCAGAGTTCGGGTAGCACCAACGGAATCGCCAGCGTCGGTAAGCCGCCGGGGATTTCGCCTACCAGGGCAACGCCGGCCTGCTCCACCGCCAACCAGCGTGCCAGGGCTGCAGTGATAAAGACCACCAGCACCGGGCTGGCCTTGCACAACAGTTGCGCGGCTGTGCTCGGGACCCCCAGCGCCTGCAGCGCCGGTACCAGCCGCCGGGCCAACAGCAGCAAGCCCAACGCCAGCAGTCCCAGCGCCAGGGTCCACGGGTGCGCAGCCGGCGCTGTCGCCAGCAGGCTTGAGGACAGGGCCAGCAGATTATCGCCACCCGCCTCCACGCCGAATAGCGCCGGTAGCTGCCCGAGCGCGATGACAAGCGCCGAGGCGGTAATGAAGCCCGCCACCACCGGGTGCGACAGGAAATTCACCAGGAAGCCCAGCCGCAGCAGGCCCATCAACAACAGTATCAGCCCGGACAACAGTGCCAGGGCTATGGTCGCAGTGATGTAGTCAGCGCCGGTGGAGGCCACGACTTCACCGACGGCGGTGGCCGTCATCAGTGAAATGATCGCCACCGGACCGACCGATAGCGTGCGGCTGGACCCCAGCAGCGCGTAGGCCACCAGCGGCAAAACGGTCGCATACAGCCCCATTTGCGCCGGCACCCCCGCCAGCAAAGCGTAGGCCAAGGACTGGGGAATCAGCATCACGGTGACAATGGTCGCCGCCACCAGGTCTCGCGCCAGGGTGTGGCGGTGGTAATCGCGGCACCAGGCCAGGCAGGGGAGACCGGGCACCATCATCAGAGCCCGTTGACCGGCAGCTTGAGGAACACGCGGCCGTCCTGGTCCGCGGGCGGCAGCCGACCGGCGCGCATATTGACCTGCAGGGAAGGCAGGATCAACTGCGGCATCGCCAGACTGCGATCCCGGGCTTCACGCAGGGCGACAAACTCGGGCAGCTCGATACCGTCGCGCACATGGACATTGGCGCGGCGCTCTTCTGCCACCGTGGTCATGCACTGCACCTCTCGACAACCCTCGCCGCCGTAGTCGTGGCAGAGATACAGACGAGTATCACCCGGCAGGCTGAGAATGCGTTGGATGGACTGATACAGGGTGCGGGCGTCGCCGCCGGGAAAATCCACCCGCGCCGTGCCGCTGTCCGGCATGAACAGGGTGTCGCCGACAAACACCGCGTCGCCCACAACAAAGCTCATGCAGGCGGGCGTGTGGCCGGGGGTGTGCCAGGCCTGGACCAGCAGCTCGCCAAGCTGAAAGGCGTCACCGTCTTCAAACAGGCGATCAAACTGGGAACCGTCACGCTGGAATTCTGTGCCCTCATTGAACACCTAGCCAAAGGTGTGCTGAACCACGGTAATCCCCGCGCCGATGCCGATGCGACCGCCGAGCGCCTGCTGCAGGTAGGGCGCGGCAGACAGGTGATCAGCGTGGACGTGGGTTTCCAGGATCCAGTCCAGTGTCAGCTGGCGGCTACGCACTTCGGCGATGATGACATCGGCCGCAGCAAAGCCGGTGTTACCCGAGGCCTGGTCAAAGTCCATTACCGGATCGACGATAGCGCAATGCGATGTGGAGGGGTCTACCACCAGGTACGACCAGGTATGGGTCGCCCTATGAAAGAAAGGTGTGACGTCCGGCCGCGACCTGGGGGCAGCAGCTGGGTGTGGCTGCACTGTCATGAATGGGGCTCCTGCAGGGGACAGTGCAGATTGTATTATACTTTTTAGTTATTAACTTATACTAGTTAGGAATACTTGCAGCTATTCGACCGCCGGCTGGGGGCTGGGCTTGCGGCTGAAGCGCGGCCGATAGATCGCCAGGGCCACATTGGCCACCGCCACCGAAAGAATGACCCACAAGGAGCCCCACTCCCCGACCACCATGGCCTCAAGGGTGGCCGGATCCACCTCGCCGGCCAGCGCCCGCTGGGTTTCCAGGGCCATGCGCTCCGCAGGGCCCTGCACGCTGAACAGGGTGCCCTCGAACATGATGATGCCCAGGCCCAACTTGGCCCAGGCCCAGCCGGCGTTGTGAAAGCCTGGATTGGCCGCCATCGCAAACAGCCCGGACACCAGCACCACCGCCAGCGAGGGAAACAGCAGGTATTTGGCTACCTGACCGATGGCCTGGCGCATAACCGCGTATTCCTCCAGCGAGGTGGGGTCGGGTGTCACGGTCAGCAGGGCCAGCATCGCGCCGAGGGCGCCAATCATGCCGGCACCACCCACGCTGTGCAGGAACTTCAGGGTGCGTCTGAGATTAAACATAGCTGCGGTAGTCGTTCAGTTCTTGTTCTGGCCGCTCACGGCTTTCGTATTGAATACGTACTGACCGACCGTGCCGGATGGCCCGGTAATTAGCCGCCGATAGGCTCGATGACGCTGCCGGGCACGATACGTACCCGCCAGAAGGAGATACTGAAGGGTGGCAGCACATGGTCTTCCAGCGGCGTGCGGAATTCCTCCAGTGAGACCGAGCCTTTGCGGAAGCTGGCGCGGATGCCGTTGATGCGCAGCTTGCGACTGGTCAGGGCGCGGGCCGTCACCACGTAGTGTTCCTGTTCGAAGTGCAGGCCGGCGACCCGCCGGCTGACCGGCTGGTCGTGCAGGTTGATCAGCATCAGGGTCTGTCCCTGCCCAGAAGGGTGGCCGTGCAGGTAGGCCCGCACCCGGGGGTCGCTGCTGCTGATGGCATATACCTTCTTGCCCATCAGTCGCGCCCACAGCCAGCTCACCCAGTAGTCCGGGCGCGGCTTGAGGCTGAGCCGGTCCACCAGGCCATAGTCGCCCCCCAGCAGCGAGTGGCGCACCATCACCCGCTGACCGACTCGGGCGCCGCGCCCCAACTGGTCGGCCCACCAGAAGCTGGACACCCAGCGATCCGACAGCTTGGGCTGGCCACCGCACTGGGCCGAGCCGGTCTCCCCGGTCCAGATTTCCGCCCCTGGCTGAAGCGTGTCGCGCAGGGCTTTGAGTCGCTCGGCAAAGCGCGCGAAGTCTTCGAAGGAGCCGGGGTTGATCAGGTGACGGATGGTGGCGCTGCGGGTGCGAATCGGGCTGCGCTCACTCTGGAACGGGTAGTAGTGCCAGTCGATGATGTCCAGCTGCGAGGACACCTCGCGCAGAAAGCGAGGCGTGATATTGGTAAAGGGGCGTATGGTTTCCCCCAGGCGCGGCCAGTAGGCACTGCCAGGCCCGGAAATACGCGCCTTCGGATAGTACTGGTGCACCAGCTCGGCGAAGGAGCGGTAGTCATTGGCGAGGCTGACCGGGCCGGGCTGGGAGCGCAGGCCGTGAAAGGCCCAGTAGGCATTGAGCTCGTTGCCCAGTTCAAACACGTGGACCCGGTAATCCCTGCCGGTGCTGTACTGCAGCAGCGCTTCCAACTCGCTGCCGCGCCAGCTGCCGTGTTCCCGGCGCCGGAACAGGCCGTACTTGGCGGTGAAGATCAGCTTCAACTTGTTGCGGCGGACAAAGTCGTGCAGCCCGTCCCACTGCGCCTGGGTGAGGATCAAAGGGTCCGGCTCGTCCTCGGGGGCGGTGAAGTAGTGGATCTTGTCGGCTTCGGAGCCGCCGATGCGCAGGTAGGCAGGACCCAGGGCGCGCACCAGTCGGTCGAGCTTTTTGCGGTCCAGCCGCAGCGGCGGCACCCGCAGCGTGCCCAGGCCGCGCCGGGAGGTGTTGCTGCCCTCCCACCAGTAGCCCCCCGCCAGCACCGAGATATCGATGGAGAACGACAGGTAGCGCCGATCGACACTGGCGATCGGGTCCGGATGCTCCAGGGTGATATCGGCCACTGGCGGTGCAGCAGCGGTTGGTCGGCGTAAGCTAAACATGGCCGGATGTCTCTCCAGCTCATTGCGGGACATCCATAGTCGCCTAACGGCTTAATTTTGCAAGAGTTTTTTCAGGAGTTGCCGACCGGCCCCCGGCGGCCACGAGCGCGGCTACCAGTTGAACATGCTGCCGTCTTCCAGCCGGTTCACCGGTAGGTAGGCGCGCTGGTAGGGGTACTTTGCGGCCAGCGATTCGTCGATCTCCACCCCGTGGCCCGGCTTCTCCCCTGCCAGCAGGTAGCCGTTCTCGAAGCGGTAATCGTGGGGAAACACCGCATCGGTGTCCGGCGTGTGGCGCATGTATTCCTGAATGCCGAAATTCGGCACCCAGGTATCGAAATGCAGGGCAGCCCCCATGGTGACCGGTGACAGGTCGGTAGCGCCGTGGAAGCCGGTCTTCACGTGATAGAGCTCTGCCAGCGCGGCAATGCGCCTCAGGTGGGTGATGCCGCCGGCATGCACCACGGTGGCGCGGATATAGTCAATCAACTGTTCGCTGATCAACTGCTGGCAGTCGTGGATGGAAGAGAACACTTCCCCCACCGCCAGCGGCGTGGTGGTGTGCTGGCGAATCAGGCGGAAGCCTTCCTGCAGCTCGGCGGTGACCGCGTCTTCCAGCCAGAACAGGCGGTAGGGTTCCAGGTCCTTGCCCAGCCGCGCCGCCTCGATGGGCGTCAGCCGATGGTGCACGTCGTGCAGCAGGTGGTGCTCGTAGCCGTAGGTGTCGCGCAGGGTCTTGAACAGCTGCGGCACGTGGTTCAGGTACTTCGCGGTGGACCAGACGTTTTCGCTGGGCAGGTCAGCATCCGCCGGCTCGTAAAACAGTTTGTCCCCGGACACCCCGTAGGTAGAGTCCAGCCCCGGTACCCCCGACTGGGCGCGAATAGCCTTGTAGCCCAGCTCGATATAGCGGCCCACCTGTTCAACGGTTTCATCGATATCGGCGCCATTGGCGTGGCCATACACCATGACCCCTTCGCGACTCCGGCCACCCAGCAACTGGTACAGCGGCAGGCCGGCGGCCTTGGCCTTAATGTCCCACAGGGCGACATCAATCGCAGCCAGCGCGGTCATACCCACCGGCCCGCGACGCCAGTAGGCGCCGCGATAGAAAAACTGCCAGATGTCTTCCACCTGGTGGGCATCGCGGCCAATCAGGCAGGGAATGAGATGGTCCTGCAGGTAGCTGGCGACCGCCAGCTCGCGGCCGTTCAGAGTGGCATCGCCGATACCGCTGATGCCCTCCTCGGTCTCAATTTTGAGGGTTACGAAATTGCGCCCCGGGCAGCTGAGAATCACGCGGGCGTCACGAATCTTTAACATGGTGGAAGTCCTTTCGTCCTTGTACGGCGTGATATCCGGGGCGATGATTGACAGTAGAAGCCACCCGCAAAATCGTCAACTGGAATCCATGCCCCGACCTCTGATCCTGCACCCCGACCGCCTGTTTCCAGCCGATGAGACGGTACGCGCCATCGCCCGGCGCCTCTATGCAGAGATCAGTGGTTTGCCGATCATCAGCCCGCACGGTCACACCGACCCGGCCTGGTTTGCGGGCAATGCCCCCTTCGAGAATCCGACGGCGTTGTTGCTGCAGCCCGACCACTACCTGTACCGCATGCTCTACAGCCAGGGCATCAGCCTCGACCAGTTGGGCATCCTTCGCGCCGATGGCAGCGCTGCCCAGGTCAACCCGCGCGAGGCCTGGCGGGTGTTCGCGAAGCACTACCACCTGTTCCGCGGCACCCCCTCGCGGCTGTGGCTGGACCATGTGTTTGCGGAGCTGTTCGGCCTGCAGACCCAGCTTGGGGAAGAGACAGCAGATGCCTACTACGATCTGATCGATGCAGCCCTGACTGGCGATGAATTCCGACCGCGGGCCCTGTTCGAGCGCTTCAATATCGAAGTGCTGACCACCACGGAATCGCCGCTGGACCAGCTGCTGCAGCACCGCGCGCTGCGCGACAGCGGCTGGAACGGACGGGTGCTGACCGCCTTCCGCCCCGACCCGGTTGTCGACCCGGAGTACGAGGGCTTCCTGGAGAACCTGGAAACCCTGGGCGACCTCACCGGTGAGGACACCGGCACCTGGAACGGCTACCTGATGGCGCTGCGCCGGCGGCGTCAATACTTCAAGGAGCTCGGCGCCACTTCCACCGATCACGGCCACCCCACCGCCGCCACTGCCGACCTGTCACGCAACGACTGCGAAACCCTGTTCGACAAGGCCCTGCGCGGCAAGTGCAAAGGCAGCAAGGCAGAGCTGTTCCGCGGCCAACTGCTGACCGAGATGGCGGCAATGAGCCTGGACGACGGACTGGTGATGCAGCTACACCCCGGCCCGATGCGCAACCACAACCTGGAGCTCTACCAGCGCTTCGGTCGCGACCGCGGCGCCGACATGCCGCGCCGCACCGACTTCGTCAATGCCCTGAAGCCCCTGCTGGACCGCTTTGGCAATGAAAGCGACCTGGCGCTGATCCTGTTCAGCCTCGACGAATCCAGCTACGCCCGTGAGCTGGCGCCGCTGGCGGGCCACTACCCCTGCCTGAAACTGGGGCCTGCCTGGTGGTTCCACGACAGTCCGGAAGGCATGCGCCGCTATCGCCAGCAGCTCACCGAGACCGCCGGCTTCTATAACACCGTGGGATTCAACGACGACACCCGCGCCTTTCTCTCGATACCCGCCCGCCATGATGTGGCGCGCCGCATGGACTGCGGCTACCTGGCGGAATTAGTCGCCGACCATCGCCTGGAGGAAGACGAGGCGGCGGAGCTCGCGGTGGAGTTGGCTTACACCCTTGCGAAAAAAGCCTATCGACTGTAGTGGTCCGAGGCTGTGGCGCAGCAGCCGGTCAGTTCAGGTCGACAATGCAAGCAGAGCACATCACCGTGACACGCGGCTGGCTGAGCTCGGCCAGCGGCGCCAGCACTGCTTCCACCTGGCGGTACAGGTCCTTGACCCCCGGCGCCACGCTGACCGGCGCCTGTTGCGACATATCGCGCAGCAGTTGTTCGCCGAAGGACAGCTCACGCTCGATATAGTTGACGCGGTATTCCTCGAGGCTGGCCAGTTCCGCGGCGTGGGCGATGGCGTCTTCAAGATCCCCCATCTCATCCACCAGGCCCAGCTCCTGGGCAGTGGTGCCAATCCACACCCGGCCGCCGGCGATGCCGCGCACAAACGGTGCCTCCAGCTCGCGGCCCTCTGCCACCACATCAATAAAACGGCGGTAAATGCTCTCCGAGATATTGAAGAAGTGTTGGTCCAGTTGCTCATCGGTAGGCAGTTGCAGGCCCCAGCCCGCGTACTTGCTGGTGCGCACACCGTCGTAACTGATACCCAGGTAGTCGAACAGGTTTTCCGCGGTGGGTATCACCACTGCCACACCAATCGAGCCGGTGATGGTGGTGGGCAGCGCGAAGATGCGATCCGCCGGGCTACTGACCCACATGCCGCCGCTGGCCGCGTAGTTGCCCATCGATACCACCACCGGCAGGTCGCGACCCTGGGCGGCCATCATCTCCTCGCGAATCATATCGCTGGCAATCACTGACCCCCCGGGGCTGTTCACCCGTATCACGATAGCGCGGGTGTTCTCGTCTTCATAAGCGCGGCGTACCTGGCTGGCAATCTCGTCGGAGCCCGCTACCCCGGGCTCTACCTCACCGCGCTGCAGGCCACCTTCCGCAAACACAACGGCTACCGCGTCGTCACCCTTCACCTTCGGCTCTTCAAGCTGGGCCAGGTAGGCAGCGGCGGTGATATGCGGGTAGGTCTCGCGCTCGGCATCATCATCAGTACCGAAGCGCTCCATCATCCAGGAGCGGAAACCCGGGAAGGTCTTGGTGCCATCGATGACACCCTCCGCCTGGGCAAAGGCCAGGTTCTCGTAGGCAGCTTCTTCCAGCAGCAACACCGGGTAGTCATCCGCCAGCATCTGGAACACCTCGCCGTCGATACCGCGGCCGGCTGCCATGCTCTGCTTCATGGCGGCCCAAATCGGCTGGTACAGAGCTTCGCGCTGCTCCCGGTCCTTGTCCGACATGCTGTCGCGGGAGAGCCGCTCGACCGCGGACTTGTACTCGCCCTGGGCGTAGTTGTGGATGGTGAGCTTGAGGTTCTCCGCCAGCTGGCGCACATAGCGGCCGTAGCCACCCACGCCGGACATCATCAGCGCGCCGGAGGGATGCATATAGATTTCGTCGGCCTGGGCAGCCATCAGGTAGCCACCGGTGCTCAGGCTATCACTGTAGGCGATCACAGGCGTGTCGCCCTCGCGCAGCCTCGCCAGCGCCGCGGCAATCTCCAGTGCTGTTGACGGGCCGCCGAACCGGGTCTTGCCGAAGTCCAGCAATACCCCGCTGAGGCGTTCATCCTCGGCGGCGGCGTCAATCACACGCAACAGGTCGCGGGCCTGGATTTGCGCCGGTGCATCAAATGCCGGCGGGAAGCTCAGCGGTGAGCGGAAGGCGGCCTGGTCCACGACAATGCCCTCGGGGGCGATGATCAGCACACGCCCGTCAGGGTCAACGGTGGGCGGGCGCTGGGCCAGCACGGCGAACACAACCACCAGCAGGTAGACCAGGAAACCGAGCGTCAGCAGGTTGACCGTCCACACCCGGATCGTGGTCAGCACGTTGCCGACCTTTTCGATACCCTTCGCCATGACCTTCTCCCTTCCAGCGAAACTTGACGGCGAGTATACAGCCTCGCCCACAGACTATAGCTACGGCTACACTTACAGGCCTTAACGAAGACTACGCAAGGACACAGCTTGGAAACCACACGGAATGCGGTGAACACCTTGATCGAGGCGATGAATCGCTCGGTCATCGGCCAGGAGACCGTTACCGAGGCGCTGGCCATCGCCCTGCTGTGCAACGGCAACCTGATGCTGGAGGGTTACCCCGGTACGGCGAAAACCCGCTCCATCAAGACCCTGGCGCAGGTGTTGGAAGCCAGCCTCGGCCGCATCCAGTTCACGCCAGACCTGCTGCCCTCGGACGTGACCGGCACCGAGGTTTACCAGGACATGGGCGGGCAACAAACCCTGACCTTCCAGCAGGGCCCGATCTTCAACAACCTGGTCCTGGCCGACGAGATCAACCGCGCACCTGCCAAGGTACAGGCCGCCCTGCTGGAAGCCATGGAGGAACGCCAGGTCACCGTGGCCGGCAAGACCTACCCGCTGCCGCCGCTGTTCATGGTGCTGGCCACCCAGAATCCCATCGAACAGGAAGGCACCTATCCCCTGCCCGAAGCACAGATGGACCGCTTCCTGATGAAGGTAAACCTGGACTACCCGGACGGCGACGCCGAGCTCGGCATCGTGCGCCTGGTACACGACGAGGAATCCCCGTCCGAGTCTCAGGCCACCGTGGTACCGCAGGATCAGGTATTCGCCGCCCGCGAGGCGGTCCGCCAGGTGCACGCCAGCGACAACGTCGAGCGCTACATGGTAGATATCGTTATGGCCACCCGCGCACCCGGAGGCTTCGAGGGCGAGCTGCCACAGTGGATTGAAATCGGCTCCAGCCCGCGCGCCAGCATCAGCCTGCACCGGGCGGCGCGAGCCCGGGCATTCCTGCAGGGGCGTGACTTCGTGGACCCCGATGACGTGCGCGCGGTCGCGCACGGCGTGCTGCGCCACCGGCTGATCCTCAGCTACGATGCCCTGGCCGACAACGTTACCCCCGACCAGGTAATCGACGAGCTATTGCGCCAGGTGGCCGTGGCCTGATGTCGGCGGGCATCTACACCGACACCGCCAGCCTGGCCCGACTGCGCCATGACGCCCGCGGCTTTTCCCTGCTGCCACAGCAACCGCTGGGCAGCCCGCTGGCAGGCCGGAAGCGCTCACGGCTGAGAGGACGCGGGCTGGACTTCGAGGAACTGCGCCACTATCGACCCGGCGACGACATCCGCACCATGGACTGGCGAGTGACCAATCGCACCGGCAAGCCCCATGTGCGTGTTTACACCGAGGAGCGGGATCGACCGGTGATCCTGGTGGTGGACCAACGTCTTGGTATGTTCTTCGGCAGCCGCGTGAAAATGAAATCCGTGGTCGCGGCTGAGCTGGCAGCACTGGCTGCCTGGCGGGTACTCTCCCAGGGAGACCGAGTGGGCACCATTCTTTTCAACGACAGTCGCTGCCTGCAATCACGCCCGTCGCGCAGCGAACGCATGCTGCTGAAAAGCCTGGGTCAGCTCAGCCAGATGAACAGCGAGCTGCGCGCCGACCAGTCTTCACCCCCCTGCCCCGGCCAGCTGGCCACGGCCCTGAACATTGCCGAGCGTATGGCTGGCCACGACTTCCTGGTATGCATCGTTTCCGACTTCGACGGCTGGAACGCAGCAAGCCTCGCCAGCGTCAAACGCATGGCCCGCCACAATGACCTGATCGCTGCGCTGGTGTTCGATCCCCTCGAGCAGGACATCACCCCGGCCAGCAGCCTGGTGGTGTCGGACGGTCACTACCAGCTACAGGTCGAACCGGAGCGCAGTGAACTCGGCAAACGCTTCCAGGATAGCTTTCAATCCAGCTTCAGCGACCTGCAGCAGGAGCTGCGCAAGCACGGTATGCCGGTGCTGCCCATCGATACCGTGGCGCCGGTGTTTGAGCAGCTGCGTCGGGAACTGGGGCGGCACTGACATGGCCGCGCCACCGCTGCCGGAGATTTTTGGCAACTACGCGATCCGCGGCATACAGGAAGTGCTCCCCCCCGAGCCGCTCTCCTGGTGGCCGCAGACGCCCGGCTGGCTGGTCGTGGCCGCCCTGTTGCTGGCCTGGCTGACCCGGCGCGGCTGGCGGGCCTGGCGGCGCTGGCAGCGCAACCGCTACCGGCGCGAAGCCCTGGCTGCACTCGCCAGCGCCAGCGGTGAGCCCGCCGCGCGCCTGCAGGCAGTCGCCACGATCCTCAAAATCGCCGCACTCGCCGCCTACCCGCGCCGCGAGGTCGCTCAGCTCAGTGGCTACGCCTGGCTGGAATGGCTGGAGGCGCGGGGCACCGACTTCCGTGACAGCAGCCGCGTGCTGCTGGGCGAAAGCCAGTATCGCAAGCCACAGGACCTGGACCACTCGGCGCTCGACCGCCTGGTCGAGGACTGTGCCGCCTGGATTCGCGAGCACCCGGAGCCGGCCGCATGATCGAGCTGGCCCACCCGCTGTGGCTGCTGTTGTTACCGCTGCCTCTGCTGCTGCGGCGCCTGCCGGCCTTCAAGCACCGCCGTGATTCGGTCAAGGTGCCCTTCTTCACGCGGCTGGTGGAGCTGAGCGAGGAAGCCCCCCAGACCGGCGCCGTCGTGCTGGTAAAAACCACCCTGCAGAAGATCCTGGTGGTGTTTACCTGGCTGTGCCTGGTGCTGGCGGCCGCCAAACCCGAGTGGGTGGGCGAGCCCATCGAGCAGACCCGCTCGGCACGGGACCTGATGGTGGCCGTCGATCTGTCGGGCTCCATGCAGGCGACAGATTTTGCCACCCCGGACGGTGAGCAGATCGACCGCCTGGTGGCCGTAAAACGCGTGCTCACGGAACTGGCTGCGGAGCGCGGTGGCGACCGTCTCGGCCTGATCGTATTCGGCAGCGCGCCCTACCTGCAGGCGCCCTTCACAGAAGACCACGACACCTGGCGTACCCTGCTGATGGAAACCGAGATTGGCATGGCCGGCCAGAGTACGGTGTTCGGTGACGCCATTGGCCTGGCGATTCACCTTTTCGACAAGTCCGCTACTGACAACCGTGTGCTGATGATCCTCACCGACGGTAATGACACCGGCAGCACCGTGCCGCCGGTGGAAGCCGCCAAGGTGGCAAGCAGCCGCGACATTCGCATCCATACCGTAGCCATGGGTGACCCCACCAGCATCGGCGAGGAAGAGCTGGACGTGGAGACCCTGCAGCGGGTGGCGGAGCTGACCGGCGGCGCCTATTTCCAGGCCATGGACCGCAGCGAACTCGAACGCGCCTACGCCGCCATCGCCGCCCTGGAGCCCGAGGAGTATGAGAGCGTCAGCTTCCGACCGCGGCACAGCCTGCACCATATCCCGGTGGCGCTGGTGATGCTGTACTACGGCATCTACCACCTGCTTGCCGGCCTCAGCGCCAGCCGCCGCCGGACCCGTTATGCCCACTGACAGCCTGCTGGAACACTTCCACTTCCTGCGCCCGGCCTGGGGGCTGCTGCTCGTGCTGCCCGCCATCACCCTGCTGATGCAGTGGCGCCGGGAGCGCCAGGATTCCGGCTGGAATGACATTATCGCGCCCCACCTGCTGAGCGCACTGCGCCTGCGCCAGTTCAGCCATCGCCTGCTGAGCCCGCCGACAGTGGCAGCCCTGCTGATGATCATCATGGGCATTGTTGCCATGGGTCCGAGCTGGCGTCAGCAGCCCTCACCACTGACCCGGGATGAGGCCGCCCTGGTGGTGCTGCTGGATACCTCACGCTCCATGCAGGCAAGCGACGTGCAACCCTCGCGACTGGTGCGGGCACGCCAGAAGATCGCCGACCTGCTGGCGCTGCGCGCCGGCTCGCGCACAGCGATGGTGGTCTACGCCGGCAGCGCGCACACCGTGCTCGATCTCACCGACGACATTGACATCCTCTGGCAATACCTGGCCGCGCTGGACACGGACATCATGCCGCGACGCGGCAAGTTCGCAGAATACGCCCTGCCCCTGGTAGACCGCATCGTCGGCGACAGCACGGCACCCACCACCGTGCTGCTTATCAGCGACGGGGTATCCGACAGCAGCGCCGATGCATTTGGCGACTGGTTTGGTGAGCGCCCCCACCAGTTGCTGGTACTGGGTGTCGGCACCGAGCAAGCCGGCGCTGGCGCTGCCCCTCTTGAGACCGCCGCCTTGCAGTCCCTGGCGCGCCGCTCGGGGGGGCGTTACTTCAGCCTGAGCATCGATGACAGCGATGTGCGCAATATTGCCCGCCGCATTGAGGCCCACTACGTGGTCAGCGAGGACGAGGCCGTGCCCTGGCTGGACAGCGGCTATAGCCTGGTATTCCCCTGTCTGGCGCTGTTCCTGCTGTGGTTCCGGCGCGGCTGGACCCTGCAGTGGTGCCTGCTGATCGGGCTGGGGCTGTGCCAGCCTCAAACTGCGCGGGCGGACAGCAACGCCTTTCTGGACCTGTGGCTGACGCCGGACCAGCAAGGCGCCCTGCTGATGCAGCGCGGCCACTACCAGGCCGCTGCCCAGCGCTTTCGCGATCCACTGCGCAAGGGGTTTGCCTACTACTACGCCGAAGAGTTCGATCTCGCCGCCGAGTACTTTGCGCGAGTGGATACGCCGGCAGCGCGCTTCAACCAGGCCAACGCCCTGGCCCATGGCGAGCACTACCTGCGCGCGGTGGCCATCTACCAAGGCCTGCTGACGGAGGATTCCGCTTTTGTCGTCGCCGAAAAGAACCGCCGAATCGTTCAGGAATTGATCGACGCCATCAATATCATGAGTGAATCCCAGGCCGACGAGGGCCTGGGTTCCAAAGAGCTCGGCGAGGATGAAGCGCGCCGCGCGGATGGCGCAGAGCGTGTGACCATGGCGGCGGACCAGATTGAGCAGCTCAGTGCCGATGACATCCTGCAGGACGAGAAAGTCAGCGAGATGTGGATGCGCAGCGTGCAGCGCGACCCCTCCCATTTCCTGTCGATTAAGTTCGGTATGCAACTGGAACAACAGCAATGAGGTGGGGGGCTAGCCTGCTGAGTCTGCTGGCGGCGATGCTGACGACCGCCGCCACCCAGGCTGCCGGCCTGGATGCTCTGCTGGCAGAAGACCGCCTGCGCGTGCGTAGCTGGCTGGAACCGGCTGAGAATATCGTTCGCGGCCAGGAAGTGCGGCTGGTCATGGAGGTTTCCACACCGCGCTGGTTTGCCGGTGGCACCGGCATACGGGCGCCGGAAGTGCCCGGGCTGCTGATTCTTCGGCGCAACGAGTTTGCCGTGAACCTCAGCCGGCGCGAAGCGGGCGCAACCTGGGTGGTGCAGCGCTGGCAGCTGGAGCTATACCCCCAGCGGGAAGGTGACTATGAACTGCCGCCCGTCACCCTGAGCCTGGCCGTCAACGATGCTGCACTGGGCATTGTGCGTGGAGAGCTAAGCACGGAAGCGCTGGCCTTTAGCGCCGAAGTGCCCGCCGCGGTTCGTGAGCTGGAACGCTGGCTGGCAACGCCATCGCTGGCGATCCGCCAGCGTTTTGACCGTTCTTTACAGGGCCTGGTGCCGGGCGACGCCTTTACTCGCAGCATCGAGCTGGAGGCGAGCCGAGTGACCGCACTGATGCTGCCCGAGCTGGTGCAGGAGGAACTTCCGGGGCTGGCGGTCTATCCGGACCTGCCCGAACTCGAAGACCGCGGGAACCGCGGCCAGGCTACAGCCCTGCGGCGCCAGAGCGCCACCTACGTTGTCGAGCAGCCCGGCCAGTACCGGCTGCCGGAACAAGCCGTCTATTGGTGGAACACCGATACTGGTGGCCTGGAGACAGCGGTGTTGCCGGCGGTGGAAATCGATGCCGGCGCCGTGGTCGCGGACACGCCAAGCGCGGCCCTGCCAGCACACTGGCTGGGCTGGCTGCTCGCTGTGCTGGGGCTGCTATTGCTGGCCGCGCTGCTGAGGCGGGCCAGCCACCGCCCTGCCAGGCCCCTGCGGCTGGCGCGCAGGGCGCTCAGCCGCGGGGACGCCAGAGCCGCCGCCCGCGCACTGTACAGCTGGTTGAACAGTCGCCCGGGGACCCCCGGCTGGCTGAGCCTGCGCAGCTCGGCAGCTGAGGCGGGCGCCGCCGAGGCCGCCGAACAGCTACTGGCTGCAGCCTATGGCAGCCACGGCGGCACAACGCCCGACAGCGCCGCGCTGGCCCGGATAGCGCAGCGACGCAAGCCGGGCGGTGCCGCGCAGTCCGGCGGCCTCAACCCGTCTCAGCCGCGGAAGTAACGCTGCGGCACAAACGGCATGCGGGTCACAGTGACCGGCAGCGACTTGCCGCGTACGTCCACCGCCAGTGAAGTGCCGGGCTCCTTATGGGCTGCATCGACTAATGCCATGGCAATCGGCGCGCCCAGGGTAACGCCCATACAGGCGCTGGTCACCACGCCCACCGGGTCACCGCTGGAGCTCATCACCGTCTGGCCTTCACGCACCGGGCGCTTACCCGCAACCATCAGCCCTACCCGGCGCAGGTCACCGCCATCATCCTGGCGGGCAAAAATCGCCTCAGCCCCGACAAAACCGCCGGGGCGGACGCCATCGCGACGGCGGGCTTTGGAGATCGACCACATCAAGGCCGCCTCGACCGGGGTGATCTGATCGGTCAGCTCGTGGCCGTACAGGCACAGGCCCGCTTCCAGGCGCAGGGAATCGCGCGCACCCAGTCCCACTGGCTTGACCCGCTGATCTGCGAGCAGCAAACGCGCAAAAGCCTCCGCGCGATCCGCCGGCAGCGACACCTCGAAGCCATCTTCACCGGTATAACCGGAACAGGTGACGTAGACAGGTTCGCCGTCGTACTCGGTATGGCAACCGTTCATAAACGGCAGGTCAGTGGCGACGGGCAACACGTCGGCCATCACCTCGCGGGCCTGCGGACCCTGCAGCGCCAGCAGCGCCCGATCTTCCATCACCTCCAGCTCAAAACCCTGGAGCCGTTCGCGCAGGTAGGCGATATCGGTCTCCTTGCAGGCTGCGTTTATCACCAGGAAAAAGCTGTCGGCGTCCCAGCGGGTCACGATGAGGTCATCGCGCACGCCACCGGCGTCGTTGGTCAACAGGGCGTAAACCTGAGCGTTGTCGGACAACCCTACCAGGTCCACCGGCAACAGCGCCTCAAGCGCCTCGGTGACACCGCTGCCGCTGATCCGCAGCTGCCCCATATGTGACACATCAAACAGACCAGCGGCCGCGCGGGTATGCTGGTGCTCGGCAATAATGCCGTCGCTGTACTGGACCGGCATCTCGTAGCCGGCAAAGGGAACCATGCGGGCTCCCAGCTCGCGATGCAGTGCATCCAGCGGTACGGTCAGCATAGAAAGCTCTCCCGGGAAGTCGAAATGGAGCGCCACTCTACCCAGCAGGCCGGGCCGGGGCAAGCCGGTGATAGACTGGGGCATGGATTGTTCAACCGTTAGCCTGATCGGCATGCCGGGCGCCGGCAAAAGCACAGTGGGGGTGCTGCTGGCCAAGCAGCTGGGGCTCAATTTCATCGACACCGACCTGCTTATACAGGTCGGCCAGGGCGAGCCGCTGCAGGACAGCGTCGACCGTTTGGGCTTCGAGGCCTTTTGCGCCCTGGAGGAGTCGGTGCTGCTGGGTATGACGCTGGCGCCCTACCTGGTGGCCACCGGCGGCAGTGTGGTCTACAGCGAGCCAGCCATGCAGCGCCTGCTGGCGGCAGGGCCCGTGGTTTACCTCGACGTCTCCCTACCCGCCCTGGAGCAGCGCATCCAGTCTCGACCGGATCGCGGCATCGCCTTCCTGCCCGGGCAGACCCTGGCGGACATCTACCGTGAGCGCCAGCCCCTCTACCAGCGCTTTGCCAGCTTCACGGTGTCCTGCGAAGCACAGCCTGCCGAGGCCACCGCTACCCTGATTGCTGAACGGCTGCGCAACGCGGACTAACGTTGCCCAACTCCGCCGCGATCACCACACCGCAGCCGCGCAGCTCGAGTCGCTGCCCTTTGCCCAGGGGCAGGCGCCCGGCGCAGGCCAGGCGCGTGGCGTCGGATACCAGGATGCCGTCTACCGGGGCGGCCGCCTGCAGCCGGCTGGCAATGTTGACGGTCTCACCCCAGATGTCGAAGGCGTAGCGCTTGCTACCCAGTACCCCGGCAACCACGGGGCCGGTATGCAGGGCGATGCGCAGTTTCAGGTCAAGCTGGCGGCGTTGGCCTATGTCTGCCGCGGCTCGCCGCAGATCCCGCGCCATAGCCACCGCCCGTACACTGCTACCCGACTCCCCGGGCGTCAGGCCGGCGGCGGCCAGGTAAGCGTCGCCGATGGTCTTGATCTTCTCAAGCCCGTGACGTTCCGCCGCCGCGTCAAAGGCAGAGAACAGGGCGTCCAGCAGCGCCAGTAGTTGCCCCGGCGTCAGGTTGCGTACCAGCTCGCTGAAGCCGACGATATCGGCGAACACCACCGTCACCGAGGGTACCAGCCGCACCGGGCGGGCGTGCGGTTTGTCCCGTAGCTGCTTTGCCACCGCCTGTGGCAGGGCGTTGTACAACAACGCCAGGTTGCGGCGGTGGACCTGGCCAAGGCGGCGCTGGGCATCGCGACGCCGGGATACCTCGCGGGCCAGGCGCCGGCTCTGCAGATAAAGCCGGCGGCGGTTGCGATTGAGGCCGGAGAGTGCCAGGGCGGACAGTATGTTGGCTGGCAGCAGGTAGCTCAGCTCGAGGGCAGGGACGCTGCCGCGGGCCAGGCCGGCCGCGAGCAGGCTGCCGACCACGCCGGTAGCGCAGTGCAGGCGGAAGCTGCACGGGGAAAACAGGTAGCTGCCCAGCAGCAACAGCAGCAGCGCCCCCGGGCTGCCGTCCGCGCGGGCCGCCAGCAGGCAGCCATAACACGCCATGGCCGTGACCAGGCCAGCGCTGCTGATCCAGTCCCTGGCGGCAACCACCGCCGGGCAGCGCAGACTGAGCAACACCAGCGCACCGACTGAAATAATCCCCAGGCGCGGCCAGAGTTGATGCCAGCCCGGCCAGGCACCGTGCACCTGTGCCTCGATGGGCAGGTAGAGCGCAAAGCAAACCAGGGCCGTACACCACAGCAGCCTGAGCTGCCGCAGCTCTGCGCTCGCTTGCGCCCGGCGATAGCGGCGCTCCAGCCGGGCGCTGCAAAACTCACCGCTTAGCGCTGCGATCTTTGGTTTGTCATCCATGACTTGACCCGCCTTCCCTGGCGCATGCTGGCAGTGTAGCAGCGCAGACCCGCGCCCGCGGGGGATGTCCGCGGACACCCCGCGGACATGTCCGGACACCGGCGCCGCCCAGCGAGATTCCTGCAAGCCCTTGATTCACCGCGCAGAAAAACTGGCAACGGATTTGCATTACGTCATTCAGGAGCGACGCCGGCGCCACATCCTCTGCCCGACGCCAGGATGGCCCCCGAAGCTGGCACAGGGATGTGCCCCGGACCCAGGGGATGCAAGGAAGCTGTACGCTGTCAGGGACGACCTGGCGCCGGCGCGCTCCCCCTGATCACCGACTCCAGAGACCTGGCAGTTCACGGCAATTTCGATAAATTATTTTTATCGATAGTCCAAAGAAGTTTTGATTTACTCATGCCAGTTCGCTGCGAGATATTGCCAGCGAGCGACAGCTCAACCGACGTTCCGGAGGTGATATGGGACAGCGAACGAGCGAGACCAGCCTCAGCGATAGCATCGACGAGTTCTTTGAGCCGGTACTGGACTCCGTTGAAGATGCGCCCGACGATGAGGCCCCACAGGCCAATGGCAAGAGTCGTCTGGCACAGCTTCGGCGCCGCGCCGAGCAGCGCCTCGAAGAAAAGCGGATGCGCGAAGAGCTGGACTACCTGGATCTCGACTGGGAAGACGAGTGACGTCCTCCTGCCAGAACGCCGATCCGGTCGGCGTGTAGCCGCCTATTTTCTGCTGCTTTTCCCGCGATAAATCGCGCATGGCGCCAGGTACTCGACGCGCCAGCCCAGTCGCTAGCGGATCTCAGACTGCGATATCCCCAAACACGTCCAGCACCGATTCAATCAACGCCAACTTGTCGGCATTGGAACGGTAGGCCGCACAAATCTTGCGGGTGTAGTCCGGCGCGTCGGCTACCGGGTACAGCTTTGGCCGACCGCCTTCCGCCAGGCTGGTGGGCAGGTAAGCAGCCCCGCCGTTGCTGAGAATAAACGCCCGGGCGGATTCGCTGATGTTGGTGCGCAACACCGGCACCACCGCTTCGCCAAAACGCTTGGCGTGAAAGCGTGCAAAGGCGCTGCCCCAGTCCACGTACACATAGCTGCCATCCAGCGCGGTGGCCACCGTGGCCTTGCGATCGGCGCTGTAGAGCCTGAGGCTGACGCTGCCGATATCGCGCACCTTGAACTCCGGCAGGTTGGGTGGATCGTAGGAAATGGCCACATCCAGGGTGCGGTCCAGCAACATTTTGACCGCCGCATCCGACATATGCCCCTCGGTGCGCAGCACCACGCCCGGCATATCCTTGTGCAACTGCTGCAGTCGCTCCTGCAGGGCCGGGCTCCACAGCCCGGACCGCACGCCGATATGAATCTGGCTGGTCTGGCCGGTTTTTAGCGCCACTTCCTGCTGGGCGCGGGTCCAGGCCAGTAGCACCGTCTGCGCGTGGGCGACCAGCCGCTCGCCCTCGCTGGTGAGCTGAATATTGTTGCGACTGCGAATGAAGAGCTTCACCCCCAACAGCTCTTCAAGTTGGCGAATCCTGGCGCTGACGGCGGCCTGGGTCAGGTAGAGATTCTCCGCTGCCTTGCCGAAATGCCGCGTTCTGCGCACTTCCAGGAAGGTTTTCAGCAGCTCGATATCCATCGATTCTCCTGTCTTAACTCAGCCGGGCCGCGGCTGAATGTGACACGTGTCACAGTTTTGTCGAATCAATGCACATTCAACTGTGACATGAGTCCCATTGTATTCCCCAGCCACTGGCAAAGATTGCGCCCTTTGCGACACTAAGTGTCAAGGAAGGGCAGCAAGCGCCACGCAATGGCAGCCCGGACTGCACAAGCTGGATTTTAAGGTGCAGACAAATGAAGTCACTACTGATATCGATACCGTGTTCACTCGTCGTATCGTTGCTCGTGTCTGAGGTTGCCCTCACCACGCTGCAATTGCCCCGGGAACCTGACCTGATGTTCTCCGCCGTGGCTATTACGACGATGTTGCTGTACGAGCGCGGCCTGGCTGAACTCGGCATCATTGGGGCGATTTCCCTGTTCGCTCAAGTAAACGCCCAGGGGCTGGGCAGCCAGGCCGTTGCTCCCGATATCATGCTGGCGCTGGTCATTGCGCTGATCATCCTGCCGATTGGCATGCGGGTGACGGGAATGACCATCGACGCGCCCAGAACCAGTTACTAGTTGTTCTCCTGAAAGATGTAGCTTGACCGGTGCTTGTCACCGGTTTTCTTTTTCTGGGCCCGGGATAATCAGCCGGCCTGCGCGAGCGGCTCGCGAGCCTCGTCGGTTTCCGCCTGCCAGGCAAACAGGTTTTGCTCAATGAAGAAGAAGGCAAACAGCCACAGGAAGGCGTCCCAGAAATCCAGGAAATCCCCCTTGAAGCCCCAGTACACGGCAGCCGCAAACAGGATGCTGTAAAGCACCAGCTTGCCGAGCTTGCTGGCCAGCAGCACGCGGCCGGTGTAGGCGCCGCGTAACTGCAGGCGCACGTCAATTTCCAGCAGCAGCACCACCAGAATCCAGGTCACCGAGTTGATGACATCGACCCAGGCCAGCCAGCGGGTGGCGCGCAGGGTATCCGCGTCGGCCACCACCTGGCCGCTGCCCACCTGCCACAGCGACCCCTGCAACATGCCGCAGTTGGCCTGGCTCAGCGGCTGGAATTCGTCGAGTTTGACGAGGATGGACCAGCCCTCACCCAGGGCGCAGGCCGCCGGGGCCGCCAGCGGCCTGACGCTATTGCCGTAGTAGTAGAACATCTCCACGAAGTAGCCATAGCAGGCATAGCCGATAAACAGGAAGGCAAAAATGCGCAGGCCATGCAGGCCCCATTTCACCTTGCCTTTGATCACCTCGTCCGGGAGGACATAGGTTTCCAGCTCGAACATCAGCAGCAACACCACCCAGGCGGCGGTGTCGATGGTGGCGGAGAAGGCCTGCACTACCAGCTCGAGATTGGCCTCACCGGTGAACAGGTGGGAGAAGGTGGTGGTCTCTTCCTGCAGGAACAGCAGGACATTGAGGGCCAGCAGGCCATAAACGGCGTACTTGGTGAACTGGAACCAGCGCGGCAGGTGATGCTCCATCAGCGATACGCCACCTTGCCGCGGAACAGGGTCAGCAGCACCTCGGCCTCGGCAATAGTATCCGCGCGGCCGTCGGCTTCCAGCGCCAGCAGGTCCCGGTCGATCATTACCAGGTCGGCGTACTTGCCCACTTCCAGGGAACCGGTCTCTGCGGCATGGCCGAACAGCTGCGCACCATTAATCGTGTAGGCGTCGAGCGCTGCACGGGTGGAAACCCGCCCCGCGGTGCCCATCACAACGCCGTCGGCGTTGGCCCGGGTCACCGCCTGCTGGATGTTGTAAAAGGGCCGCGGCTCGCGGGTATCGACCGGCGCGTCGCTGCCGCTCGCCAGCACGGCACCCAGGCTCGCCAGCTGCGCAGCCGGGTAGACGTTGGTCATGTAGTAGGAATCAGCACGGTACAGTTCATCGACGCCAGCGAGCTGGTCGATAAACGGGTTGACGGTCATATCGTAGAAAAACTCCGGCGCCGCCCAGGCATAGGTAAAGACCAGGTAGAGGCCCAGGTCGCCGATACGCTGGTAGTCGTCCGGCGCCACCATATGGATATGCGCCAGGCTGTGCAGCAGGCCGGAATTGCCGTTGGCGGCGCGCAGGGCCTCAAAGCCCTCCACGGCCGTGCGCGCCGCGCGATCACCGATGACATGGGCGTGAATCTTGATGCCGGCTTTATCGAGCTCGCGCATATAGGCGTGGATGAAATCCGCCGGGTGCTCCAGCACACCGCGGCTGATGCGGCACTGTTGCGGGTAAAAGCCGAACTCCCGGTGGAACACCGCGTTTACCTGCGGCGACAGATAATGGTCCATGGCGTCCCGGACTTTCTGGCAGATTTCACTGCTGGTATCGACATAACCGGCAATTTCCGCGGTGCCCGCATCCAGATCGATAGCGAAGCGCGGCTGCTGGTAGGGGTTGATGACCGCGGCATTGGGCAGTGTTGGCGGATCATTGAGGGGATTCCCCTCCATCACACCGTCAACAAAGATCTTGGCGGTATCCACTGTCAGTTGCGGCAGGGGATCAAACTCTTCGCGCAGCAGTTCGATATCGCTGATCATCTGCACCACATCGATGCCGCCCTCGTGGTGGTACGAGGGTACGTCGAGGAAGATCGCCGCCGACAGGTTGAAGTTCATTTTGCCGCTGTCCAGCAGATCCTTGTAGGCGGGCAGGCTCTGGGGCGGAGTGGCAGCGTCCATCAGCGTGGTGATGCCGTTGGCGGCGAGCTTCTTCGCCACCTTTTCCATGTGCCCCGGAGGCAGCTCTCCCCCCAACAGGCCATTGGGCGGCTGTACCAGATCGCGGGCGGTTTCATGCAGCTCGCCGTTGGGCTCACCGCTGGCGTCCACGCCGATGGTTTCGCGGTAGTCGGCAAAATCCGTGGCCAGGGTTTCTGCACTGATGCCGACGATCACGCCGCGGTCATTGACGGCGCGAGCCAGCGCCGCGGAGTTCACCGCGCCGTGGTGGCCGTCGTTGCCCCAGAGGATGACCGGGTGCTGCGGCGCCGCCGCATCGAGGGCCTCGCGCAGGGAGTCGAAGCCCCCCGCCGGCCGATTGCCCACCGCGAAATTCCACTGGGACACCGGCAGCCACTCGCCCTCTGCCAGGTCTCGCTCGGCGATGCAGTCTTTAACGAGGCTGGACAGCTCTGCCAGATTCAGCGGCTGGCTGGCGATATCGCAGTTACCGTCATCGACGATACGCATCGGGTGAATATGCATGTCGTGCAGGCCGGGGAGCAGCATACGACCGTTGAGGTCCACGACTTCGGTGCTATCGCCTACCAACGCCTGGATGCCGTCAGCATCGCCAACGTAGACAATGCGCTCGTCGCGCACCGCCAGCGCAGTGACGCTGTCCTGTTCGGCGTTGGCGGTGTACACGGTGCCGCCCACGAAGATCCGGTCCGCCGGTGCGGATTCGGCATCCGCTACCGGGCGCTCGCTACAGGCATTGAGGAAAAGCGTCGCCAGCGCCACTGCGCCGGCGGTAAGTCGTCTAGTCATGCAGCTCCCTGACACACCGGACAGGACAGCCTGCCGGCTCAGACGTTGAGCAGAAGGTGTTCGCGCTCCCAGGAGCTGATGACCTGGTTGAACTCCTCGAACTCATCGAGTTTTACCGCAGTATAGGCGCGCAGGAACAGATCCCCAAAGATGTCGACCAGTGCGGGGGTGCTCATCAGGTTGCGCAGGCCCTCTTCCAGGCTGCGCGCCACTTCCACCGCGTCTTCATTGGCCGTGCCCTGGTGGGGCTCGGTGGGCGTCAGTCCCAGCTCCATACCCAACAGGCCGCTGGCGAGGCTGGCGGCCAGCGCCAGGTAGGGGTTGGCATCAGCGCCGGGGAAGCGGTTCTCCACCCGAGTGGCCGCCGGCGGGCTTTCCGGCACCCGAAACGCCGTGGTGCGGTTGTCGATGCCCCAGTTGAGGTTGATAGGCGCCGAGATATCCGGGGCCAGCCGCCGATAGGAGTTTACGTTGGGGGCATACAGGCTGATCAGGTCCGGCGTAAACCGCTGCAGGCCGGCGATGTAGGCGAGGAAGGCGGCGGTATGGGTGCCGTCGTCCTCGGCGAAAATGTTGCGGCCTTCGGTATTCAGCACACTCTGGTGAATATGCAGCGCACTGCCGGGCTCCTCCTGCATGGGCTTGGCCATAAAGGTGGCATACATCCCATGCTTGTGGGCGGTCTCGCGCACGGTACGCTTGAAGGTGAACACCTGGTCCGCCAGCTTCAGCGCATCCCCGTGCAGGAAGTTGATTTCCATCTGCGCCACACCGTTCTCGTGGATCAGGGTATCCGCGTCCAACTCCTGGGCTTCGGCAAAGTCGTACATGTCCTCCACGAAGTCTTCGAACTCGGCTACCGCGTCGATGCTATAGGACTGACGCGACATCTCCGGGCGCCCGCTGCGACCGGTGGGCGCCTCCAGTTCGTTGTCAGGGTCGGTGTTGCGCTTGACCAGGTAGAACTCGACTTCCGGCGCGATCACCGGCGTCAGGCCCTGGTCCGCATACAGCCCAAGCACGCGCTTGAGCACATTGCGGGTAGCCAGTGGATGGGGCTCGCCGTCGGCGGTGTAGCAGTCGTGGATGATCTGGGCGGTGGGTTCCCGGGCCCAGGGCACCACGCGCATGGTGCTCGGGTCGGGTTTGAGGATCATGTCGGCGTCGGTCGGCTCAACGAAGTCCCAGTGGTCGTCGCTGTACTCGCCGGTCACGGTCTGGATCAGGATGCTCTCGGGCAGCTTGGGATTGCCGCCCTGCATGAACTGCGCCGCGGGTATGAACTTGCCCCGCGCATTGCCGGTGAGATCGGGCACCATGGCCTCCACCTCGGAGATCTGGTGCTCGCGTAACCACTGTTCGATGACGTCCATACCTGTCGCCTGATTGCCGAAAGCGTTGATTATGGCAATAAACCGAATTATTATTCAACATTATTTCGAACAATTATTCGGGTTCTGATATGACCGCCGCCGCGCACGTGAATTCCTGGTATGCCGCCAGCGCACCGCAGATCGACAGCTTTCCCAGGCTTGAAGGCGATGTAGACGCCGATGTCTGCATCGTGGGCGGTGGTTTCACCGGACTGTCCAGCGCTATCCACCTGCGTGACAAGGGTTACAAGGTGGTGTTGCTGGAAGCGGAGCGCGTGGCCTGGGGCGCCTCCGGTCGTAACGGCGGCCACTGCAGCACAGGCCAGCGTGCCGACCAGGAGGACCTGGAAGAACGGGTGGGCAAGGAGCAGGCCAGACGGCTGTGGGACCTCGGGCTCGAGGCTGTGGACACCGTGGTCGGTCTTGTCGAGCGCTTCAATATCGATTGCGAGCTCAAATCCGGCGACCTGCACGTGGCCTCCAAGCGCACCCACGCGGATGAACTAAAAGGCTACGCCGAGAAATTGCAGCGCGACTATGGTTACACCGAAGCGCGCTACATCGAGCGTGAGGAATTGGAGCAGATGACCAGCTCGCGGCGCTTCCACGCCGGTATGTTCGATTCCCGGGCGCGCCACCTGCATCCACTGAAATACGCCCTCGGCCTGGCGGAGGCGGCCCGCGGCCTGGGCGCCGATATCTATGAAGACAGCCGAGTGACGGGCTACAGCGAGGGAAACCAGGTCACGGTGAATACCGACCGCGGCAGCGTACGCGCACGCTTTATGATCCTCGCCTGCAACGGCTACCTGGAGCATTTGTCGAAGCCGCTGGCGGGCAAGATTATGCCCATCAACAACTTTGTGCTGGCCACCGAACCCCTCAGCGAAGACAAGGCCCGCAGCCTGATCCGCGACGACTGCTCCATGTCCGACAGCCTGTTTGTTATCAATTACTGGAAGCTGTCCCAGGACTGGCGCCTGCTGTTTGGTGGCGGCGAGTCCTACTCGCGGCGCTTCCCCTCAGACATCCAGGGACTGGTGCGCAAGTGCATGCTGGGTGTCTACCCGGAACTGGAGGATGTAAAGATCGACTACGCCTGGGGCGGCACCCTGGCCATCACCATGTCGCGCATGCCTCACTTCGGCCGCCTGTCGGGCAACATCTTCTACGCCCACGGCTATTCCGGCCACGGCATCACGATCGCCTCACTGGCGGGGAAGTTGCTGGCCGAGGCCATCAGCGGCACCGCCGAGCGCTTTGACGTCATGGCCGGCGTCACCACACCCACCTTTCCGGGCGGCACCCTGCTGCGCTGGCCGGGCCTGGTGCTGGCCATGGGTTGGCACGCCATGCTCGACCGCATCGGGAACTAGCCGATGGCACTGCATAGAAAGCTCAAGCTGACAGAGCAACGCACGCCGCGCCAGGAACGCTCGCTGCAACGCCGCGACGATATCCTGCACACCACGGCCATGTTGCTGGAACGCGTCGGCTTTGACGACCTCACTACCATCCTGATTGCCAGGGAGTTGGGCATTTCCGTCGGCAGCCTCTACCACTACTTTCCCAACAAGCAGGCCATCCTCTATGCCCTGGGCGAACACTGGCTGGAGGAGCAGACCCGGGCGCTGGACGAAATCGCCGCCTGGGACCTGGAGGCGATGGATCTCGAGACCTTCGTCGACAAGTCCTTCCCACGCATGCTGGCGGTGTACCGGGAGCAGCGCGGTATGCTGCCGCTGGTACAGGCCATGTGGGCCGTGCCGGAGCTGCGGGACCTGGACGATGAGCACGACGAGCTGCTGATCAATCGCCTGGCCGACATGTTCCGGCGGCTGGGGTTGCGCCACAGCAAGGCTGAGCGCGAACGCCGCGGCCGGTTGATGCTGGAGATGCTCCACGCCCTGTTCGTCAGCATCGTCGAGCAATCCGGCGCCCGCGCCGCCCGCAGCCTGGCTGATCTGAAGGCCCTGGGTCTTACCCTGCTTCAGCGCGACTAATCCCTGTAAGACAAAAAAGTGCTTGCCCTTTCTCTTTATTTCGATATTATTCGAAATATGGAATCAAACCTCGCCATTCATGCAGACCGACTGGCCGCCATTGGCAATGAGGCCCGGCTCGGGATTCTCAAGCTACTGCTGAACGTCTACCCCTCTGAAATTAGCGCGGGCGATATCAGCAAGGCCACTGACATCCCGGGCTCGACCCTGTCCCACCACCTGGACCGGCTGCGCCGGGAAGGCCTGGTGCAGTCCCGCAAGGAACGCCAGTGGGTGTGGTACCAGGCCAATGCCGACACCCTGGGCGATCTGCTGAACTTTCTCTACCACGACTGCTGCAGTGGCTGCGGAGTAGAGATTGAGGCGACAAACACCGCATCAGGAACATCATGAGCAACACCAGAATGAGCATCCCCTCGGTGTACTTCGGCCCTTTTTTTACCGAAGTATTTCGATTATTCGAAAAATACCGTTGTAAAGCCCGAAATCAATGCCGTGAACTGATCACGCAGGAGATAGCCAAGATGAGCAGAATCCATATCGCCCTCAACACCGACCGTTTCGACGAATCCATCGCCTTCTACAGCAAGCTGTTCGGGCAGGAGCCCGCCAAGCAAAGAGAACGCTGGGCCAAGTTCGACATCGCCGACCCGGCGGTCAACCTGACCCTCAACCAGACCGACGAACCCGTGGCCGGCAGCCAGATCAGCCACCTGGGTATCGAGGTCGGGGATTCAAACACGGTCGCCGCCATGGACCAGCGCCTGCAGGACCTGGGCCTGAAAACCATCCCGGAAACCGATACCACCTGCTGTTATGCACTGCAGGACAAGACCTGGGTCACCGACCCCAACGGCCACGCCTGGGAGTTCTTCCACGTAAAGGCAGATGCTTGAGTAAAAAAGGGAATTGGTCGGTGTGAGAGGGTGAGCCGAGCGCTTACCTTGCGCAGCAAGGTGCGAAGGCGAACGCCGCTCAGCCGGGCCGCGCAGGCTATGCTGGGTGGCCGGAAATCCGAACACTGGATGTCAAAATGTCGTTCCTGAGACATAGCTGACACCGTATACCGGAGACATGGTTTACACATTTAGGTATTTGGAGGAGATCTCCAGATGCCATGGAAAGAGTGTAA
>JANQIO010000116.1 GCA_028282105.1 Halieaceae bacterium
TCCATCGAAGCCGAGGCCCTGGACATGCTCTGCGACCGGGTGGAAGGCAACCTGCTGGCCGCCGTGCAGGAAGTGGAAAAACTCAAGCTGTTGTGCCCGGAAGGCCGCATCACACCCGAGGCGGTGGCCGAAAGCGTGGCCGACAACGCCCGCTACAACCTGTTTGGCCTGGTGGACCAGGCCCTGGCAGGCGATGCCGCCGGCGCCCTGAAGATGCTGCAGGGGCTGCGCGCCGAGGGCACCGAACCGCCGGTGGTGCTGTGGGCCCTGGCCCGGGAAATTCGCCTGCTCTACCAGTGTCAGACCGATGTACAACGCGGCGCCGCGCCACAACAGGCCATGCGCAGCCAGCGAGTTTGGGACAAGCGCATGCCGCTGGTGGGCGCTGGACTCAAACGCCACTCGCTGGCCGGGCTGGGAGAATTGCTGCACCTGGCCAATCTCGCCGACCAGAGCGTGAAAGGCCTGGCAGACGGTCGCCCCTGGGACCATCTCGGCCAACTGGTGCTTAAACTCAGCGTGGGCGAGGCGCAATCCGCCTAGCGATTTCGCCCGGGCACCCCGGGATACGACCAACAAAAATCCCCTTGCTTTCTCTCCACGACCGGACTACTGTATATCCATACAGTTACTCCGAAGAGGAGAATCCCATGAGCAACGTTGCAGCAAACGCAGCGGAATTCGGCGACCGCGCAGCACAGGCAGGGCTGGCCGCTTCCAAGGCCCTGATCGATGTAGACCTTGGCCCTGAGCTGGAAAGCATCATGCGCCGCAGCGACACCTGGCGCGGCAGTGATTGCCGCGATTATGGCCACAAAAACGCCTCCATGGCCGGCCTGGCCACCGGTTACCGAGAGCTGGATGACGAGCTCTACAGCGGCGGCTGGCCGCTGGGACAGACCGTCGAGCTGCTCAGCGACAGCAACGGCCTGGGGGCTATGGGCCTGTTCCTGCCGGCCATGGAAGCGCTCAGTGAGAAAGGCCGCTGGCAGGTATTTATCGCCCCGCCCTTCATGCCCTATGCCCCGCTGTTGGAGGCCCGCGGCATTGATACCCAGCAGGTGTTGCTGGTACACCCCCAGAATCGCCAGGACCTGCTGTGGAGTATTGAGCAGGCCCTGCGCAGCACCACCTGCAGCGCGGTGTTTGCCTGGCTGGGGGCCGGCGAATACCGCTACAGCGAGCTGCGCAAGCTGCAGCTGGCCGCCGCCGACAGCGATACCCTGTCGGTATTGTTCAGGCCGCGCCAGGCCGTGCACAACCACGCCCCCGCCAGCCTGCGGCTGGAAATGCGCGCCTACCGGCAGGTGCACATTCTCAAGCAGCGCGGTGGCAACCAGGCCGTGGACGTGGCCCTGGGCGAGGACAACGATATCCCTGGCCAGCCCCAGCTGTGGGAACTGCCCGCCTATCCCGACAGCCGACCAGCACAGGTGCCCGCCCTGGGCGCCTGAAGCCATGGGCAGGTGGATCGCGTGGAGTGTTCGAGCGGGGTGACAAGCTATGGCTGTGCCTTTCTTTTTATATGCTTCCTTTGGAAGCAAAACCGCTAGAGGCAATAGCCTCAGGAAATACCGAGGCGCTAGCCCACTTTCCTTCTGATAAAAGGCCGCTCGAAGCTCACGCCTCAGGAAATACCGAGGCGCTAAGTCACCCTTCTTTTGATGAACAGCCGCTGGAGGCAATAGCCTCAGTAAATACCGAGGCGCTAAGTCACCCTTCTTTTGGTGCAAAACCGCTAGAGGCAATAGCCTCAGGAAATACCGAGGCGCTAAGTCACCCTTCTTTTGATGAACAGCTGCTGGAGGCAACAGCCTCAGTCACTACCGAGGCGCCAGCTCACCTTCCTTCTGGTGAAAATCTGCTCGAAGCGCACGCCTCAGGGAATACCGAGGCGCTAGATCGCTTTCATGGTGCTGAATGGTCCGGCGTTACTGTCGCTGGAGGAGAGCGGCCTGTGGCGGTGCTGGAGAAGCAGCGGGTGCGGGTGTGCAACGGAGCGGCAGCGGCGCTGGGGGTAAAGGCGGGCATGGGTAGCGCTACGGCGCGCACCCTGGCCGATAATCTCCTGTTACTTGAGCGAGACCCCGAGGCTGAACAGCGCCGCCTGCAGCAGTTGTGCTGCTGGGGCTACAGCATCACACCCACCCTTTACCCTTACCGCGATGACTGCCTGTTGCTGGAAGTGGGTAGCTGCCTGAGGCTGTACGGCGGCCTTGAGGCACTGCTGGCGCTGGTCGAGCGCGGCCTTACCCAGCGCGGGGCGCAGTACCGGGTGGGCTTGGGGCCGACGCCGAAAAGCGCAGTGCTGCTGTCTATAAAACCGCTGGAGGCCAGTGCTACCGATACAAGCCCGGAGGCGCTAAATCACCGGGGGGATTCTGCTGCAGGCTTAGAGGCATTGACTGGAGCAACGGTCCCCCGCAGCGAGCATGAAGCGGAGTCCCTGGAGGCGCGGTTGGCGCCGCTGCCTTTAAAACTGTTGGAGGATTTCCCGCGCCAGGTGGATGCGCTGGCCAAGGCGGGGCTGTGGACCTTTGGCGACATCCTGGCCCTGCCGCGACAGGCGCTGGGGCGGCGCTGTGGGCGTGAATTTGTGCACTACCTGGAACAGGTACTGGGCACCGCGGAGGACCGACAGCCGGTGTTCGAGCCCCCGCAGGCCTTTAACGATGACTACTGGTTCGGCTACGAGGTAAAGGCCAACCAGGAATTGCTGCCCGCCATCGAGCTATTGCTGCAAACCTTCTGCCGCTTCCTGCGCAACACCCAGTTGGAGACGCAGCAGGTGGAATGGCTGCTGTACGGCATCAATCACAAGATCCACCGCTTCAGTGTCTGCAGCTCACAGCCGCAAACCCACTGGCAGGCCTGGTACCAGCTCACGCGGATCAAGGTGGAACAACTGCAGTTGGACCAGAGCATTGAGGGTGTGGGCCTGACCAGTGAGCAACTGCTGCCCGGCAACGCCACCAGCGGCGACCTGTTCCAGCAGGCCGGCCAGAAGGAACCCCTGCACAGCCTGCTGGACCGCCTCAAAAGCCGTCTGGGCCTGCAGTCGGTCAGCAAACTGGGCTCCCGCGACGAGCACCTGCCGGAATTCGCCGGCTATTGCAGCCTGGATACCCGCCCCGGAACCGTGCCCAGTGAGAACGGTGAGCTGCGCCCCTTCTGGCTGATGCAGGAACCGCAGCCGCTCAAGGTGTTCAATGGCCAGCCCTGCTGGCAGGGCCGCCTGGACCTGCTGGACGGCCCCGAGCGCATCGAGGACAACTGGTGGGAATGTCCGGTCAGCCGCGACTACTACGTGGCGCGCGACAGCACTGGCTTGTTGTACTGGGTCTTCAGGGACCGGTTGCGGGGGGAGTGGTTCATGCAGGGTGTTTTTTTATAAATCAGGCGGTGGCGGCGTCAGCCGGGGTGCGGGCGTCGAGGGAGAACAGGGTGTCGTAGTCGCGCAGCCACCACAGGGTCCAGGCGGCGGCCAACATGGGCCAGGCGGCGAAGAACAGCAGGTTCACCTTGTCCCAGGGGTTGAGGTAGTTGGCCATGGGGGTCAGCGTCGACACGGCGTGCAACAGGAATACCGCGCCGTAGGACCAGGTCTTGAGATAGCCGGCCAGGAAGGCACCGACCACCAGCGCCTGCAGGGCGCCGACGATGTAGGCGCCGTTCTCGGTCAGGAACGGGATCATATAGAAGTGCGAAAACACGCGCACGGCATGGTCCGGATTGACGAACTTGTCCAGCGTCCACATGAAGAAGACCAGGCCAATGCCCAGCCGCATCAGCAGCAGGCAGGTGGCGAGACGGGTTTCCAGCGAATTGTTACTCATGGGGCTTTCCTTGATTTCTCGAGTCGGGCAGTCGACACGGCCAGCTTGGATAGCAGAAGCCCCAAATGGTTCCCGCTTCAGTCGTGAATGGCCACTTCACGCCGGTGACGGTCGAGATCGTGGTCGTCCTGGTGCGGCAGGGTTTGAATAGCGCCAATGTAGTCGAGGGGGAGGCCCATCTCATGGGCGCCAACCAGGACGTGCTGCTTATACCAACCGAAGGGCTTGAGGCCGGGGTCGATATGCGTGGCCACGTAGGTCATCGCGGGCAGGCTCTTCCCTTCGACATAGACCCATACCTCACGCTGGGCATAGCCCGCGCCCAGACCCTCGATTCGGTCCAGGTGGTGCTTGTCAGCAGGGTCGATATCGTAGAGCGCGCCATGCAGCAGATCTGCCGATGCATCGGTATGGAAGGCATCGCACTTGGCGGAGCCATCCTGGCCAATCTTGTGGAAGCGCAGTTGGAACCCCGCCAGACTCGCGGCACCCAGGCGCCGCACACCAGGCACGCGCTGCTGCAGGCGCCGCAGGGACATATTGGAGCCGTAGGCGAAGTAGTTCACGCCCCGGCGTCCAGGGGGAGGATCAAAGGCTGAGGTTGACGCCTTCCAGGCCGGTCATGCGGGTACAGGCTGCGCTGGCCAAAAAGGATTGCAGGCGAGCGGAGATTTCACGCTCATTGGATTCCGGCAGGCCAAACATCAGGCCGTCGAAGTAACCCAGGGCCTGGGCATAAACCACATCGGACTGGGCCTGGTCGTAGTCGGCCAGCACTTCGCCCGCCAGGGCACCGTATTCCTCGTCGCTGAGGTAACCCAGGCTCTCCTGGGCCAGCACGCAGGTCATTTCCCGGGCCGCCACGAAGTCTTCAGCACCCAGTTCCAGGGCGCCTGCCGTCATGGGCAACGTAGCCAGGCCAGTACATAGAGCAAATAAGAATGAAAGTTTCATTATGACAATAGGATGAACTATGGATGGCGCGCAGGTTACAGAAACCACGTGACAGAAATATTACGGCTAAATGACGGGTTTACGACCCGCTGCCGCTACCAGTGGCCGGTGCCAGGCTCACCCTTCACCGGACCGACTATATCGTCGGTCACCCACCCGCCATAAAAGTGCCCGGGCTGCGGCCGAACCCGCTCTCCGTCCACAAAACACGCGACCCGGCCCGGGTAGAACCCCAGGGCGTCGCGAATCTCCAGGAAGCGCTCGCTGGGCTCGGGATAGCTCCAGGCGATGGCTTCACCGCCGCTGGCCAGGCCCCAGTAGCGCGCCGCCCCTTTCCATTCGCAGAAGGAACTGCCCGGCACCGCCACCAGGGCGTCGGCAACGACATCCTCAGCCGGGATGTAATAAGTCGGCGGGCTGGCGGTTTCCAGCACCCGCATGGCGCACATGGTCTCGGCCAGCTGGACACCGCCGGCCTTCACCACCACGTGGCGAACGCTGGGCACCAGCACCGGCGGCCGCGGGTAGTCCCAGACCGATTCCTGGCCGACACCTGGCTGTTCGGCGAAGTCAGGCCGCCGAGTCCCGGTAAATTCCCACATCAGTGACTCCCCCTGGTGGCCTGCTTTGCCAACCAGCGATCCAGACTGTTGGCGAAGCGCTGGCGATCCTGTTGACTGAAGGCCGCCGTGGTCGACAGTTCCACGCCGCTGGCGCGCATGGTATCCATGAAATCACGCATATTGAGCCGCGAGCGAATACTGTCTGCGGTGTACAGCTCGCCGCGTGGGTTCAGGGCCAGGGCGCCCTTCTCGATCACCTCCGCCGCCAGCGGGATATCAGCGGTAATCACCAGGTCGCCCTCGCAGGCCTCGCCGGCGATATAGTTATCGGCCTCATCGTAGCCCGCCGCGACCTGGCGCGACTGGATGTTAGGCGCCGCCGGCGTCGCCAGCGGCTGGTTGGCCACCAGGGTGACGTCTACGCCGGTGCGTTGCGCAGCCCGGAACAGGATGTCCCGGATCACCCTCGGCAGGGCGTCGGCGTCAACCCAGATACGCACGCCTCAGGCGGGCTTTCTGAACAACAGCGTCATGCGGTTGGATTCGCCGATCTCCTCGTACTGGGCACGCAGGTCCGGGTTGTCCTTGCTGGTGTTCAGGCTGGGCGGCAGGCGCCAGACGATATCCTCTGCGCCGGGCACATCGCGGCTGTTGGCGTTCACGTCGCTCTCGGCGACCAACTCGAAGCCGGCCGCTTCGAAAAAGGCAATCACGGCGCCCTTATTCAGGTAACCGCGGGAACCGTCTGCCCACTCCAGGCCGCGCTCTTCCGGCGCCTGGTGCTGCACCACCCCCACGACACCGCCGGGCTTCAGCAGCATCATGGTGTCCCTGAGTGCCTCGGTCCGATAATCACCCACATTTTCAAAGCGGTTGAGATTGTGCAGGGCACGGATAAACAGCACCGCATCCGCCGTGCCGGCGAGGTTTTCCGGGAATTCACCGATACGTGTGGCCTCAGCGCTGGCGCCGTCATCACCGCGCCACTCGGCGGCATCGGCTGGCCAGGTCTCAACCCAGGCGCGCCGCTTCTCTATGAAGGCTTCGTCAGCGAAGGAAAAGTTGGACCACATATCCAGCGGATAATCGGCGCCCACCAGGTGGCCTTCGCTGCCCAGGTAGGACACCAGGATCGGCGAGTACCAGCCGCGCCCCGGCAGCACTTCCACGACCGTCATACCGGGTTCAATGCCGAAGAACTCAAGGGTCTCCTGCGGGTGACGGTAGGCATAACGGGCCTGGCGCTCTTCGGGCTGGGCTGCCAGCACATCGGCCAGCCGGGCGCTGCTGTCCATGGACGCCGGAGCGCTCGCCATGGCCTCAGTTTCAGCCGCCGTCTCGGCGCCGGGCGCACTGCCGGTGCCTTGCGGTTCGTCAGATGAAGAGCAAGCCCCCAGCGACAGGGCCAGCAGTAGTGTGAACAGGTAAATGATTGTTTTCATGACTATCCCTCGGTTGCGGGTCCGAATGACCGGACAGTAACAGGGCTGATTATAGGTCAGATCCAGCGATCGTTTTCGGCGGTCAGTTCACCCCCGGCCTCGCCCGTGTTTACTACCCCGCGGGGTTCAATGATCATCACACAGGCCTCGGCCTCGGCCACCGGGCGATGCGGTGTGCCGCGCGGCACCACGGTCATCTCACCGGCTTCCAGTTCAATCACGTGATCGCGAAACTCAATGCGTAGTTGACCCTCAAGTACCAGGAAGGTTTCGTCAGTGTCGTCGTGCTGGTGCCAGACGAACTCGCCCGCCAGCCGAGCCAGCTTGAACTGGATGTCATTCATCTCGGCGATGACACGCGGCGACCAGTGTTCATCGATCAAGGCCAGTTTCTCTGCCAGGTTAACGGCGCTATCACTCATGGGGGGCTTCCTTTGCGGGATCATCGGCGAGCATTTTGACAAAGTGGATCTTGGTCCACAGCGGGTCTTCCGCCGGCGTGAGGCCGTCCACCAGATAGCCGTTGCGAATCAACAGCCTGAGCATGGCGGGAAAGCGGTTCATGGATTTTACCCGCAGGGTCCTGAAACCGCGCTCCCGGGCCCAACCCTCCTGGGCCTCCAGCAGCGCCTGGGCAACGCCGCGGCCGCGCGCCGCGGGACTGACACCCCCCAGCCAGCTGTAAAACGTTTCCGGATTCTGCGCATAGCCCAGTTTGAAGCCCAGGTCTTGGCCACCGTGGCTGTATATCAACGCCAGGTAGCGCTCGCCCAAGCGCTCGCGCAGTGAGTGCAGGGGTTCTACGCGGGCGAACTCCGGCAGCGCCTCGTACAGCGCGTAGACGCGCTCGATGTCGACTTCTTCAATCATGGGCGCAGCCTACGCCAGCCACGCCCATGGGCAAAGACCCCCGGACTCCCTAGCCGTTGTTGGTCGCCGAGTGCAGCTCTGAACTCAACCGCTCGAAGCGCCATAGATCGGTAGTACTTGAGCGCTCCCTGGCCTGCTCAAGGTTGCGGCTGGCCTTCTCGAACTGACCCAGGCGAATCTGGGTCTTGGCCAGACCGTAGTAAAACAGGCGCTCATCTTCCTTGCGCGAGATCGCATCCTTGAAGTGCTCCAGCGCGCGTTCCGGGTCCCCCTGCTGCAACATGGCCTCACCCATAGAGTAGTGATAGTAGGGGTTGCGCTTGCGGCGGGCAGCAGTCTGGGCCGCCAGGGTATCAGCCTTCTCCACTTCGCCGATGCGACGATAGACACGCTCCAGGTTAACCGCGGCGGTCTCAGCATCACGGTCCAGGGCCAGAGCCGCCAGGTAGGCCTGCCGGGCTGCATCGGTATTACCGGCGCGGGACAGAATAACGCCCAGGTTGCTCCAGGCGGTGACAGACTTGTCGTCCATCACGATCGCCTGCCTGCCGTATGCCAGGGCAGCATCGCTGGCGCCGGCCAGCAGGGCCTCCACGCTGCGATTGCTGTAGTAGAGCGCCAGCGCCTCCCGGTCGCTGATCGTGCGCGTGCGGTAGGAATCCACAGCGATGGCCGGGTTCAGGTCTACCACATAGCCGCGATGCAGCTTGTCCCAGTCAATGCGGTGGATACGGGTGCCGGTTTGCCACACCTGCCCCTGCAGCGCCGCCTCCTCACTCTCGGTAAGACTGCGCTTGAGTGTGCCGGTGACATTAATGTGCTGGCTGACGACAAAGGTGTTGCTGCTCATGTTCCACTGGGGCGGTGAATCCACCAGTTGGAACTCGGCCGGCACGCCGACATAGCGGGCCGCTGCGACAAACATATTGGAAAAAGAGAAGCAGTTGATTCGACCGCCCTCATCGAGCCTGTCCAGGGGCGCGGTAAAACCCGGGTCGTAGCTGTAACGCGGCTGGAAATCCTCGAAGGCCCAGTGGCGCAGGGCGCGGTAGCGGTCCTCCTGATGCGGTATTGGGAGAATTTCCTGATCCAGGTAGTCCCGCACTTCCTGGGGCAGTGCCAGGAAGTCCGCAATCGCCCGCTGCTGTGCACTGTCGTCCACCGCCGCCTGGTCGCTGGCCACCAGTTCACGGACGTCCTCAACCATGGCGGCGGCAGCCGGTGCATCAGCACTCGTCGCACAGCCGGTCAGCACGGTGGCGCACAACAGGATGAATATCAGGGTGATGCTGTGCATGGGGACCCCTCCCCGGCGGCTAGCCGTATCTTGCTTGTCGTTCTCCCGTCCACAACCCGTGTTATACCGCACAGGGCATCAGCGCCCGGCATCCATCCAGGCTTTGTTCAGCTTTGTTCAGCTTAGCTCACTCGAGCAAGGGCTGCGTCCGCGATGCCACAGTGGCAAGCAAGCCCCATATTAATATACTGTACATATATACAGTATTGAGAATGGGCGTTTTATCCCCTCCCAAACCCGGAACCATGTACGCCGAACTGCACTGCCTGAGCAATTTCAGCTTTCAGCGGGGGGCTTCCCACCCCCGCGAACTGGTGCTGCGCGCGGCAGAGCTGGGCTACAGCGCCATTGCCATAACCGACGAATGCTCCCTGGCCGGTGTGGTCAAAGCCCATGTCGCCGCCAAAGAGGTGGGGATTCAGCTCATCATTGGCAGCGAGTTCCAGCTCGAGGAAGGCATTCGGCTGGTGGCCCTGGCCCCCTCCCGGGCGGCCTATTCGGAGCTGTCGGGGCTGATCAGCCTGGCGCGACGGCGCAGTCCCAAGGGGGAATACCGGGTAGCCTTGCGGGATGTGATCTTTCACCTGAAGCGCTGCCTGCTGATCTGGCTGCCCACCGATGACAGCGATAGCAGCCGCGCCTACGGCGCCCAGCTCCGGCGTCTTTGCAAAGACAGGCTGTGGCTGGGCGTCCACCACCTGCGCCGGGCCGGCGAGCGACAGCGCTACCTCAAGCTGCTGGCCATGGCCCGGGGGCTGGATATTCCCATGCTGGCCTGTGGTGATGTACAGATGCATCACCCACGTCGTAAACCCCTGCACGACGTGCTCACCGCGATTCGTTTCAATACCAGCATCCAGCAACTGGGCAGGAAGCGCCTGGGCAACAGCCAGCAGCACCTGCGCAGCCTGGGGCAGCTGCGGCAGCTTTACCCGCCCTCGCTGCTGACCCGCACCCTGGCGGTAGCGGAGCGCTGCCGCTTCAGCCTCGATGAACTGCGCTACGAATACCCCGAGGAAGTGGTGCCCGAGGGTTACGATCCCGGCCGCTGGCTGCGCAAGCTGGTGACCGACGGCTGCCTGGCCCGCTGGCCCGGCGGCCCCGATGAAGCAGTGCTGCAACGTATTGAGGACGAGTTGGCCCTGATCGAGGAACTCAACTACGAGTACTACTTCCTTACCGTTCACGACCTGGTGCAGTTTGCCCGCTCTCGCAACATTCTCTGCCAGGGCCGCGGCTCAGCGGCCAACTCGGTGGTGTGCTACTGCCTGCATATCACCGAAGTATCACCGGACCAGGTGTCGTTACTATTCGAGCGCTTCATCTCCAGGGAGCGGGACGAACCGCCGGATATCGACGTAGATTTCGAGCACGAGCGCCGCGAGGAAGTCATCCAGTACATCTACCGCAAGTACAGCCGCAAGCGGGCCGCCCTGGCGGCCACCCTGGTCACCTACCGCTCCCGCAGCGCGGTGCGCGATGTGGGCAAGGCCCTGGGGCTGGACCCGGTGCTGGTGGACGACCTGGCCAAGAGCCTGGCCTGGTGGGACCGCCGCAAGGACCTCGAAGACCGCTTTGCCGAACAGGGCATGGGCGCCGGCACCCGCAGCGCCCGGCAGTTCTACGACCTGGTGCAGGAAATTCACGGTTTCCCCCGCCACCTCTCCCAGCACGTGGGCGGTTTCGTCATTACCCGCAGCCCCATTTCCACCCTGGTGCCGGTAGAGAACGCCAGCATGGAAGACCGCACCGTGATCCAGTGGGACAAGGAAGATATCGAGGCGCTGGGGCTCTTGAAGGTCGATGTGCTGGCGCTGGGTATGTTGTCGGCGATTCGCAAGAGCCTGGAGCTGGTGCACCGCTACCAGCCACGCATCCGCCGCATCCAGGACCTGCCAAAAGAAGACCCGGCCACCTACCGCATGCTGCAAACCGCCGACAGCATCGGCGTATTCCAGATCGAATCGCGGGCGCAGATGTCGATGCTGCCGCGTATGAAACCGGCCTGCTTCTACGACCTGGTGATCGAGATTGCCATCGTTCGCCCCGGCCCCATCCAGGGCGATATGGTGCACCCCTACCTGCGGCGCCGGCAGGGCCAGGAGCCGGTGACCTACCCCAACGCTGAGATCAAGGCGGTACTGGAACGCACCCTGGGTGTGCCCATCTTCCAGGAGCAGGCCATCAAACTGGCCATGGTGGCCGCCGGTTTCAGCGGCGGTGAAGCCGACCAGCTGCGGCGCGCCATGGCGAGCTGGGGCAAGAACGGCAACCTCATGCATTTCGAGGACAAGCTGGTGCAGGGAATGCTGGCGCGTGGCTACGACGAAGCCTTTGCCAAGCGGCTATTCAGCCAGATCAAGGGCTTTGGCGGTTACGGCTTCCCGGAGTCCCACTCGGCGAGCTTTGCGCTGCTGGCCTACGTGTCGGCCTGGCTCAAGTGCCACCATCCGGCGGCGTTTTATTGTGGCCTGTTGAACAGCCAGCCCATGGGCTTTTATTCCCCCTCGCAGCTGGTGCAGGACGCCCGCCGCCACCGGGTGGTGGTATTGCCCGTCGACGTCAACCACAGCCACTGGGACCACCAACTGCTGGACGATAGCCAGCACTCGCTGCTGCTGGGTTTCCGGCTGGTGAAGGGCCTTAGCCGCGAGGGCGCCGAGCGCATTGTGGCCGGGGCACATCGGCAGCCTTTCACCAATGTCAGTGACCTGCGACGCCGGGCCCAGCTCGACAAACGCGACATGGAAGCCCTGGCGGATGCCGACGCCCTCACCAGCCTCTCCGGCCACCGCCACCAGGCCCAGTGGCAGATCATGGCCCTGGAGGCAAGCCGGCCGCTGCTGGAAAACGAACAGCGCCAGCCTTCCCGCTACTTTGATGATGCCATCGAACTGCGTGCCCCCGCGGTGGCCGAGGACGTGCTGGCCGACTACCGCAGCACCGGTTTGAGCCTGCGCCCCCATCCTATGAGCCTGCTGCGCCACAACCCTCCCTTCAATCGCTGCAAGCGCCACGCCGACCTGCCGGCAGTGGGCAACAACCGCTTTATTCGCATCGCCGGCCTGGTCACCGGGCGCCAGCGCCCGGGCACCGCCTCCGGCGTACTGTTCCTGACCCTGGAAGACGAGACCGGCAACAGCAATGTGGTGGTGTGGCCGCGGGTGCAGGAGCGCTTTCGTCAGGCCCTCATGACCTCCCAGCTACTGCTGGTGAAAGGCACCCTGGAAACCCGCGACAACGTCACCCACATTATCGCCGGGGCCCTGTTCGACTACAGCGCCGCGCTCAGGGACCTGCACCTGAAAAGCCGGGATTTTCATTGACCGCAGCGCTACCAGGAAAAAAGTGAGTAGTACTTCACAAACTGACCACAATAGCGGGACACGGCGCCTGCATCTGTCATGCTATTGGACAAAACACGTACAGGGATCGGTATCGTGGCGCACATACAGCTAAAAGGACTACTCAAGACGGCGGTCATCGTCGTTGCTGCGTTCAATCTTACGGCCTGCAAGCTAAATCTGGAGCCCACCCTGGGCGGTCGTATCGTTACCGCCAGCGGGAGCGTCAGCTGCGAGCCCGGGGAAAGCTGCGTTGTAGACATAGCGGATGCCAGCTTCAACGAGACTTTTATGGCGCAGCCCTACTCGGGCTACGAATTCGTACGCTGGAAGGAGGCCGAGGCGCACTACTGCGGGGGCAGCAGCGAAGACTGTGTGATTGACCTGCGCATTCTGTCCTCGCTGGACGATGTCGGGGAATTGTTTGCCGCAACTGCCGACGCGGATTTTTTCCTGGTACCCGAATTCAGAGCCCTGCAAAACCAGCAGCCGCCTGAACCCATTGCAAACCTGCCCATGGATGGCGGGCTGACAGACACCGTCAGCGGCGCAGCCGGCGAGCTTTTCGGTGCAGTGGCCTGGCAGGACAGGAACCGGAACAGCGACAGCGCCCTGTTGTTCTATGACCCCACCAGCAATGCGCCCCTGTATGACGCTCTTCTGGGTACCTATGCACAGATTGACCTTCCTCTGCTTCCCACCGGAAGATCGCCCCGAACAATCGCCTTCTTCGCCCGCGCCGGCCTTGGTAGCACAATGCTCAGCTATGGCGGCAGCCATGGTACTGACGTCCGCATTGCTATGACGCCGCAGTTAGCGTTCTGCATGGGTGGACGTTGCCTTGAGCGCGGTCGCCAAACGGCTCTCGACAATGCCTACAACGATGGGCGCTGGCACCACTTCGCAATCTCCTTTGACAGTATTACGGCGAGCATCTACATCGACGGGGTCGCGGCAGGAGAATTCACACCCGGTGAACTGGGTGATGAAGTCACTCCGTTGCGGCTGGGCTCGATACGGGGATCATTGGACGAGCTTGTGGTGTACGACGCGGCACTGCCCGCTTCCACGATTGCTGAGCTTGCAAAGGGCTGGAACCCGGCCGCCAGCGCAGCAGACATTCATATCGACAGCATCACATCAGATACCGAAACCGCGGAGAGGGGCAGTAATATTGTCCTGGATGTGGCGATTTCCAATACCGGCAACCTCGATATGTCTGGTTACCTGAACTTCTACGTCTCCGAAGACGCCAGCATCAGTGCTACCGATACGCTGGTTGGTTCGGCCAACAGCATTACCTTTCCCACCCTGACGGGAGGGGCCAGCACCACCAAGAGTGTGACCTGGGTGAACGCCAGTGCACCCAGCGCCGAAGTCTACATCGGCGTGTGCGCCGACTACACAGAGGCTGAGGTCCTAACCAGCAGCTGTTCCGCCGGACCACTTATTACGTTTACCGGCGACAGCAATGACGGCGGTGGCGGTGGCGGTGGTGCGGATGGCGGCTCCGGCGCCACCGACAAGCCCGACATCGCAACCACGATTGTCCGCGCTAATGCACGGGGCAGTCACGTCGTGACATTTACCAATACGGGCACGGCCGCATCCGTGGAAAACGCGCTGCTGGCAAGGCTCGATATTATGGCCACAGAGTCCGGTACAACTCCGACGGACCTCTTCACGTCTGACAAGACGCTGCCAGCCCTGGAGCCCGGAGAAAGCGTCACCATGACCATGTTCCCACCGATGAGCTACGCGGCAAACTACTTCGAATCAGAGATCTGCATCACCAACCCTGACAGCGGCACTTTTACAGGTGACGATTGCGACCAGACTACATTCCAGCGCTCCGCGGGCATCGACCTGTCTATTGCCATCGTTCAGCCTGTGGTCGACGACTTCAACACCCAGGTGATTTATTCCAACAACGGCAGTGTCCCGGTGGACGACATTATCGAGATCACCATGACGTACACGCGTGCCTCGGACGGCGCCGTCGATGTGCTGCCATTTCTTAACGGTGCGGGTATCGCGCCCGGCGAGACGCTGCTGGAACTGTTCGCCACCGGCGTCAACCCTGCCGAGGCCTTCACGCTGCAGTTCTGCATCGAGGTCACGGCCCAGGAATCCAACCCCGCAGACAACTGTTCAACCGTCGAGTACACACCCTAGCAATGCGGTGTGCACCAGGTCAGAAAGCCTGACGGGAAAAGTCTCAATCACCTAACTCATGAGGTCTGCGCGTGTGCGCTCCAGTAGGTCGGTGAATATACGGAAGCTCTCGTCAGCGGAGAGTTTTTCATCGATCAGCATCTGGAAGGCCTCGCGCTCCAGGCTATCCAGTTCTGACAGCAGACCGCCCTGTTCACCGTCGCGGGCGCGCTCACGGATGGCCAGTACCCGGGCGTAAAACACATCGGCGCGGTCTTTCTTGCGCCGCGCCCGCCAGCGCGCCGCCGCAGCCAGACCGGTCAACAGCAGCACGCCAATGTAGACCAGCATGTTGATCATCTCGGCGTAGCGCTCCAGCAGGCTGGGCTCGTCGCGCTCCAGAAAACGCCGCGCACCGGGGTGCAGTGGAAAATTCAGGCTGAGCGGATCAAAGGCCTCATTCAGTCCGGAGAACACGGCAGGGGCAATCGCCATGAAACGTTGCTTTTGTTCGATCAGGGTGCGGGTGAGCTCGTAGATCTGGGTCTCGGGTACCTGCTTGCGGGTCACCAGCAGCATATCTACCTGCAGGGTGGCCAGCGGTACCTCGTTCCCCGGCAGGTCGTAGGTGCGCTGGGGAATCACCGCGGGCTGCATCTGCGGGAGGATATAGCTGAAGCCCTTCAGATGGCGGCTGGCGTCCTGGTCGCCGTCCCCCATGGAAGCCAGTCGAAAACCCGGGTGGTACCACAGCGTGGTATCCGGTGCGATCGGACCAAAATAGACAATCAGCTGCGTGTCGTCGTCGACCTGGTCAACAAAGCGAATGTCATCTTCATCAAAGCCCCGGCGTCGCGCCGCCATGCGAATGAAGGTCTTGCCCGCCAGGGAGTCATTGGCCACGTGGATAGCAGCCGTTCCCAATAGGCTGGCCGCGCTCTCCGCCGCCACCCCCTCTCGCACCAGCAGGTGCATAACGCTCTTGTAAGCGGGCAACACTGCGCGAATGCCGCCCGTGAACGGCGTGGAGTTCTCGATGAGGGCAAGGTCGGCCTGGTCGGCTGCCAGCGCCTCAAGAGCAGACACCCCGGGTTGGGGTTGGGCGGACGCCATCTGCAGATTGGAGCGTTCCAGAAAAATGGCTTCCATGCGCTCGGGATCAAGCGCCTGGTAGGCCAGGGGAAGCACACGCAGTTCGCCGTTTTCCTGGGCACAGCCCACTAACAGTAAAGCGCCAAGCGCCAGGAGGATAAGTGGTCTCATCGGCCCATGGTAAATCAACTTGGCCGCTAGCGGGCAGCACGGGAGTGAGGCACCCGTGAGGGACAAACACTGACTGCCGCCAAAAAGCTGCTAAGGTAAATGTCCAAGCAAACGCCAAGAGCGCAATCACATGACGGCCAACCCCTACCTGCAGGGCAATTTTGCCCCCATAGAATCCGAGATCAGCTCCACCGACCTGCCGGTGCAGGGCCGGATTCCCGAGTCGCTCAGTGGCCGCCTGCTACGAATAGGCCCGAACCCCGTGAACGCGGTGCCGGAGCAGTACCACTGGTTCCTGGGTAACGGCATGGCTCACGGCCTGCGGCTGCGCGACGGCAGGGCTGAATGGTACAAGGCCCGCTACGTGCGCGACGATGAAGTCACCGAGCATTTCGACTGGCCCCCGGTGACCGGTCCTCAGGCCGCTCTCTCTATTGGCCACGGCGTGGCCAACACCAACATCATCAGCCATGCCGGCAGAACCCTGGCCATTGTCGAGGCCGGCAACCTGCCGGTCGAGCTCGACTACGACCTGGACACCATTGGCCGCTTTGACTTCAACGGCGGGCTGACCGGCGGCTTCAGCGCCCACCCCCACCGGGACCCGGACACCGGCGAGCTGCACACCGCGGTGTACTCACCCCTGTGGCAGCACATCCAGTACCTGCGCGTGAGCGCGGAGGGCGAGGTTGTGCACCGTGTTGATGTGCCCACACCGGGCAAGCCCATGGTGCACGACTGCATGTTCACCGAGAACTACTTCATCCTGCTCGACCTGCCCTGCACCCTGAACGAAGCTGCGATGGTCGACGGGCTGCCCTTCCCCTATCTGTGGGACGAAAACTACGGCGCGCGCGTCGGCCTGCTGCCCAGAGATGGCTCGGCGCAGGACGTCAGCTGGCACGAAGTCGACCCCTGCTATGTCTTCCACCCAATGAACGGCTATGAAGATGAGCAGGGGCGTGTGGTCATGGATGTTGCGCGTCACCCACGCATGTTTGCCACTGACCGACACGGTCCCAACGAGGGTCGCACCCGGCTGGACCGCTGGATCATTGATCCCGGCGCATCGAAAGTGAGCGAAAGCTGCCTGGACGATTATCCGCAGGAGTTTCCGCGCATCGATGACCGTCGCGCCGGCAAGTCTTACCGTTACGGTTACACCGCCGAAGTCGGCGCGGGCTTTGTCACCGGCGGCATTCGCAAGCACGATCTGCTTACGGGCCAGGTCAGCGCATACCAGCCTCCCGCCCATCAGCACTGCTTCGAACCGGTGTTCGTTGCGGCCGGCGACAGCGCCGCCGAGGACGAGGGCTGGATCATGGCCTATGTGCACGACGATGAACGCAATGCCAGCGATGTGATCATCCTCAATGCCCAGGATCTCGAGGCCGGACCCGAGGCCACCATTGCCCTGCCGCGACGGGTGCCCTACGGCTTCCACGGCAACTGGGTGGCCGACCCGGTTTGAACAGGCCCTCGGTTCGTCAGCTCGAGTACTTCGTCGCCGTCTCCCGCTTCGGTAGCTTCCGGCGTGCCGCAGAAGAGCTGGACATCAGCCAGCCCACGATCACGGCGCAGATCGCCCAAATCGAAAAAACCCTGGATGTGGTGTTGTTCGAGCGTGGCCGTGGCGGCGCTACCCCCACACCCGCAGGGCGGCAGCTGCTGCCGATAGCGCGACGTATTCTCGAGGAGCTCGATAACCTGCTGGCCTCCGCCGGCGCAGCCAGCAGCGGTGCCGCGGTGTATCGCCTTGGTGTGAAGTCAACGCTGGGGCCCTACATCCTGCCGCGCATACTGCCCGGGGTGCATGCTCGCTACCGGGACCTCAAGCTCTACGTCCGTGAGGAAGCCCCCTCGCGGCTGGAGGCGGCCCTGGAAAACGGTGACCTGGACCTGGTACTCACCGCCCTGCCCACCAACTCCAGCGACCTGAACGGCGAGCAACTCCTGCGGGAGGAGATCAAGCTGGTGCTGCCCGCTGATCACAAGCTGGCAAAAAAACCGGTGCTGTATGGATCTGACCTGGCGGGCGCACAGATTCTCACTACCCAGGAAGGCCACAAACTGACTCGCATGGCAGAGCAGATCGCCACTCGCTTTGGGGCCGAGGTATTGCGCGACTACGAAGGCACCAGCCTGGATGCCCTCAGGCTAATGGTGGTGATGGGCATGGGTATGGCTTTCCTGCCGGCACTGTACATCCGCTCGGAGATTAAGGAAGACTCCGCGCTGGTGGTGCGGGACATTGAAGGCGAATCCTTCGCGAGAATTATCGGCCTGGCCTGGCGCGCCACCTCACCGGCGCGGGTATTCTATCGGCAGTTGGCCGAAGACATGCGCAACGTACTGCGGGAAGAACTGGGGGATGTTATCCAGGTGCTGGACCGCAACTAGCGGGCCGCCACCGCGGGCGACAGGCTACAGGCGGACAGTGCCAGCACCGGCGGTGATGCCGACACCGCAAACGGTGCCGCCTGGGTCAGCGCACTCATGCCCAGCAAATTGCGACCGCCCCGCGGCATCACAGCCACTTCCACCGGCCCGACCACACAATCGCTGCCCAGTTCCAGCGCGGGCAGTTCGTAGACGTCTACCGTTCGCACCCGGCCACTGGCCAGCCGCGCCGCTACCTGGCGCGCCAGCTTGGGGCGGGAGTGGTTAGACATGTCCTCAAAAAACTCCCGGCTCACCGTAATCATGCTGGCGCCGGTATCTAGCAGGAATTCACCAGACACGCCCCCAAGTTTACCTGTCACCGTGTAACTGCCGGCGCCGGTGGCGTGCAGGCTCACCTGATAAGCGAATGGCTCGAAAACCGCGTCCGCCCGGGCGTGATGGCCTGGCACTATCGATAGAGAAAAGCTGGCGAGGACAATAAACGCTAGAGCGGATTGGCGCATGACCTGTCTCCCTTTGCACATATGCATGTATGTGCAAGTTTCGAGCCATGCCTAAGCCATTGATTTTATTGAAGTTAAAGTCGTGCAAGAAGAAAAAGACGCACTATAATAGGGCGTGTTGCACCACGGCCGCGCAGAGCCTGAGGGCCGACGCTATCGATAGCGCTCTATAGATAGTTTTTATCTATATAAATCTCTGGCGGTTTGTAGCAGCAATCGACTAATACCTGACTAAACTACTCAACATTCGCGCAATCAAGCGCACTCACCTAGAGGCACACACTATGTTCAAAGCAGTACTCAGCGCCGGTATCGCCGCAGCATGCCTGGCAATGCCAGCACTTGCAGAACACAGCACCGAGACCACCGCCAAAGTTTGGCAGGTCGACACCTCTGGCCGCCCGCCTTTCAAGCGCACCCTGGTTGATATGCCGGTAGTAGACACTGCCAGTATGGAGCTTGACGCGTCCAACGTGGAAACCGAACTGGTCTGGACTGCCGACTTCAGCGGCGCGCCGCCCTTCAAGCGCACCCTGCAGGAAGTACCGGTGATTGACGCCGCCAGCCTGGAGGCCGATATCGAAGGTGAAGTGTCACGCGCTGTGAAGGCCAAGCCCTTCTTCAAGCCGCGTCACCATTAATCCCCTGTTCTGTCACTCTGGATCGACGCAACACCCGGGTGGCAGACTTTTTAGAATTCTAGGAGTTCATTGGTAGACCCCTGTCGGGGGCGTGGAGGCCCCCACCTAGCAACACCCGACCACCACCTCTGGGCAGACCACAGTCTGCCCCTTTTTTTGCCTGGCGTTTTTAGCGCACCTGTACTGTGACAGGAATATAGTAGTTCTGGATGGCGCTGAGCCGACCATTGGACTGCAGCTCTGACAAGGCATCGTTGAGCTGTCGTAACAGGGCAGCGTTCCCCTTTCGTACTGCCCATGCCAGTTCCTCGCGGGTCAGCGGGCGGTAGAGACTCAGCAAATCCTGGTTGTCACGGGCAGACGCCAGGTTCCAACTGGTCGGTGCATCGTGGATGTAAACGTCTACCTGCCGCGAACGCAGCGCCTGGAAAGCCTCGTCGGGAGAATTGTAGAGCCGCAACTCGGCCAGCGGGTAGTTGGCCTGTACGTAGGTCTGGCCGGTGGTACCTGCCTCCACGGCGATCTTCACCCCTTTCTGGAACAGGGCCCGGGGATAGGCCAACTGGCCGGCACGCTCAGCCAGGATGATGCCCATCTGGCCGATTTGCATGAACGACCTCGCGAAGTCCACCTGCGCGCTGCGTTCCGGGGTGATGCTGTAGCCACCCATGACCACATCGACCTGACCGCTGTTGAGGGCGTCGATGTACTGGGTGCTGGTCATCTCGACAAACTCCACCGGCCGACCGAGGATCATGCCCACCTCGCGGGCATTGTCCACCTCAATACCGCGTAGCTTGCCGTCCTGCTTGAAGGCCAGTGGCATGTAGTCCGGTGAGAGCGCCACGCGCAGCGGTTCGGCGAAGGTCAGGGAAACGCTGAAGGTAAGGGCGAGTGCCGCCAGGGCGCGCAGCAACATCGAGGGCTTGCGGTTGGTCATGGATACTCCTGATGATTGAGCCGTGCCGGCATTCTAAGGCATTCCTTCCACTGCCGTCATGACGGCGGGCTATAGTAAGGGGAGAGGTTTGCCATGATGGAACTGCGGTCCAGAATCCTGGTGTTTGCCACCCTGCTCGCCCTTGGGCTGGGCGGCGGTCCTGCACTTGGCGAGCGTCAGACGCCGCGGCCGGAGCCTTTCAAGGAAGCACGCATGGATATGCTCGACGCCATCCGCGATTCGACCCGCGACACCGCCGACTACACCGGCAGCACACGGCTCGCTGCGCGCGTACTGGAAGCGATGGCGAGTGTGCCCCGTCACGCCTTCGTCGGCGAGGAGTTGCAGTCACGTGCCTACGTGAACAGCGCCCTGCCTATCACTCACGGGCAGACCATCTCGCAGCCCTTTATCGTTGCCCTGATGACAGACTTCCTCTCACCGCAGCCCGAGCATGTGGTACTGGAAGTCGGCACCGGCTCGGGCTACCAGGCCGCGGTACTGTCCGGGCTGGTGGAACATATCTACAGCATTGAGATTATCGCCGGTCTCAGCGAGTCCGCCGGCCGGGTACTCAATGAGCTCGGCTACGACAACATCAGCCTGCGAGTAGGCGACGGCTATGCGGGCTGGCCGGAGCGGGCGCCCTTTGACAGCATCATCGTGACGGCGGCGGCGCCCCACATCCCGGCGCCCCTGGTGGAGCAGCTCAAACCCGGCGGCCGCATGATCATCCCGGTCGACAACGGCCGCGGCTTCCAGCAGTTGATTCTGGTGGAGAAAAAAGCCGACGGCAGCACCCGGGAACGGGATGTGCTGCCGGTACGCTTCGTACCGCTCACCGGAGAGCGTTAGCGAGGCGGCTCAAACACCTCGCGGAAATTGAATGCTGCGGGAGTGGGGCCGTCGCTGCGCAGCAGCGCCAGGCGCTCACCCGCCTCCTCCTCGCCGGGTATATGGCCGGCGGGAATCCACCACAACACAACGTAAGCCTGTTCCATGCGCTCGAACCACTCGCCGCGGCGCTTCATAATTTCCAGGTGGGCGGGGCCGAACACGAACGCCTTGAGCGCCTCAAAAGACTCCCACACCGACATATTAATCAGGGTGGTATCGCCGAACGGGCGGATGCTGGTGGCGTCTCCCTCCTCGTCCTGCAGGCGCCACACAAAGCCCGGGGCGTCATCGGCAATGGCGTTGACGCGGTCGATATTGGCGACGAATTCGGCCATCACGGGGTCTTCGTACTCGCCGCGCATATGGGCGATGTTGAGCTGTGCCAGGTGATACATCAGTCCTCCCAGGAAATACGCACGCCGAGCCGGGTCACTTCCACCACCGGCGGGCGTCGGTCCGTGAGCAGGCGGATGGCGGAAAAGCCGCCGCTCAACAACAGTACGGAACCGCCGCCAATCAACAGCCCCAGCTTGCTGGTAGGCTCCGGCGACACCACCGCCGCCACTACCATCCACAGGCCCACACCGGACAGGCCCAGGGACACGCCAACCCCGGCCCACTCCCGACGCGCCAGGCCGGCGGCACGGCCCATGCCGAGAATAGACTGGTTGGCGGGGTCGAGGCCGATCTCGGCATCATCCACAACCAGCACTTCGCGCTCGTCCCGGTAAGCCAACGCCAACTGCTCCAGCCAGCCCGGCTCAGACGTGCGAATAGTCAGGGCAGCGCCGTTGCCAGCGCCTGTGTTATCGGGGTCTGACTCGACCTGATCTGATGTCAAGGGCCTGGACCTCCTCGCCGCTGGCGGCGCTTGGTTGCGACTACTTCTGGCTCCGACCCTTGCCGGCAGCGATGCGCAGGCGCAGGGCGTTGAGCTTGATGAAGCCCTCGGCATCAGCCTGGTCGTAGGCCCCGGCGTCGTCTTCGAAGGTGGCAATGCTCTCGTCAAACAGGCTGTCCTCGCTCTTGCGACCCACCACTTCCACATTGCCCTTATAGAGTTTCAGTCGCACGGTACCGTTCACCGGCGCCTGGGAGGCATCAATCGCCGCCTGCAGGATCTTGCGTTCCGGTGACCACCAGTAGCCGTTGTAGATGAGCTTGGCATAGCGCGGCATCAACTCGTCCTTCAGATGCGCGACTTCCCGATCCAGGGTCAGTGATTCGATGGCCCGGTGCGCCTTCAACATAATCGTGCCCCCGGGAGTCTCATAGCATCCACGGGACTTCATACCCACGTAGCGGTTCTCTACCAGGTCGGCGCGGCCAATGCCATTGGCGCCGCCGATTTCGTTAAGCTTCGCCAACACCTGGGCGGGGGACAATGCGGCGCCGTCGATACCGACGATATCACCAGCGCGATAGTCGAGCTCGATGTAGGTCGGCGAGTCCGGCGCAGCCTCGGGGCTGACGCTCCAGCGCCACATGTCCTCCTCCGGCTCCCACCAGGGATCTTCCAGATTGCCGCCCTCGTAGGAGATATGCAGCAGGTTGGCGTCCATGGAATACGGTGACTTCTTCTTGCCGGAAGCAAAGTCCACCGGGATATCGTGCTGCTCGCAGTAGGCCATCAGGGACTCGCGGGAACCCAGGTCCCATTCGCGCCAGGGTGAAATGACCTGGATTCCCGGCGCCAGCGCGTAGGCGCCCAGCTCAAAGCGTACCTGGTCATTACCCTTGCCAGTGGCGCCGTGGGAAATCGCATCGGCGCCGGTCTCGGCGGCAATCTCTACCAGGCGTTTGGCGATCAGCGGCCTGGCAATACTCGTCCCCAGCAGGTACTCACCCTCGTACAGGGTATTGGCCCGGAACATGGGGTAGACGAAATCGCGGACGTACTCTTCGCAGAGATCTTCGATAAAGATTTCCTTGACGCCCAGGGCCTCGGCCTTGGCACGGGCCGGCTCCACCTCCTCGCCCTGGCCGATATCGGCGGTAAACGTTACCACCTCGCAGTCGTAGGTTTCCTGAAGCCATCGCACGATGACGGAGGTGTCCAGGCCGCCGGAATAGGCGAGCACGACTTTGTTGATGTCGCTCATGATGTTCCCCTTAAAAATGGCGGCTAAGTGTACGCGGCCACCCCACTCGCTTCAATCAACCTGCTGATTCGGGTAGCATTTGCGGGCACCTCGCGATCCGGAAATACCGTGACTGAACTCACCCTCACTCGCCCTGACGATTGGCATGTCCACCTGCGCGACGGCGCAGCCCTCTCCCACACCTGCGCCGACATGGCACGCTACATGGGCCGCGCCATCGTCATGCCCAACCTGACGCCGCCGGTCACCAACGTGGCACTGGCCGCCGCTTACCGGGACCGCATCCTGGCCGCGCAGCAGGGTCTGCCGCGGCAGTTCGAACCACTGATGGTGCTGTACCTCACCGACCAGACCACCGAAGCGGACATCGCCGAGGCCGCCGCCAGCGATTTCGTGCACGCCGTAAAACTCTACCCCGCAGGCGCCACCACCAACAGTGACGCCGGCGTGGCAGACCTGTCGGCGCTGTACCCGGTCATCGGCGCCATGGAAGCGCACGACCTGCCGCTGCTGATTCATGGCGAGGTCACCGATCACGCGGTGGACATCTATGATCGTGAGGCCGTTTTTATCGAACAACACCTGCGTCCGATTGTCGCCAGTTTTCCGCGGCTGAGGGTGGTGCTGGAACACATTACCACTGAGGATGCCGTCGATTTTGTGGCCGGCGCCGGCGACCGGGTGGCGGCAACCATCACCGCCCACCACCTGCTCTACAACCGCAATCATATGCTGGTCGGTGGTATCCGCCCGCATTACTACTGCCTGCCGATTCTCAAGCGCAACCGTCACCAGCTGGCGTTGATCGAGGCGGCTACCACCGGCAATCCGAAGTTCTTCCTGGGTACCGATTCCGCACCGCACGATACCGGAGAGAAGGAATCGGCCTGCGGCTGTGCCGGTTGCTACACCGCCCACGCTGCGCTTGAAATGTATGCGGAAGTGTTTGAAGAAGCCGGTGCGCTGGACAGGCTGGAAGGTTTCGCGAGCTTCTATGGCGCCGATTTCTACGGCCTGCCCCGCAATACCGACAGCATCACCCTGACCAGACAGGCCTGGGAAATCCCCGCACAGCTCGCCATGGGCGCGGGAAGCATGACCCCACTACGCGCAGGTGAAACGATTCCCTGGACCGTCCAGACGTGACAGCCATGAACCAGCGGTTCCGCGGGTACCTGCCCGTGGTGATCGACATGGAGACCGGCGGTTTCAATGCCGCCACCGACGCCGTGCTGGAGCTGGCCGGCACCCTGATGCGCATGAACGAAGCCGGCGAACTGGTCGTGCACGACACCCTGAGTTACCACGTCACGCCCTTCGAAGGCGCCAACATTGAGCAGTCCGCCCTGGACTTCACCGGCATCGACCCCTGGCACCCGTTCCGGGAGGCCATCAGTGAAGAACAGGCGCTGAAGACCCTTTTTGCCGCTGTGCGCAAGGAAATGAAAGACCAGGGCTGCATCCGCGCCGTACTGGTCGGCCACAACGCCCACTTTGACGCCGGCTTCCTGGCCGCTGCCGTCGAGCGCTGCGGCATCAAGCGCAGCCCTTTTCATCCGTTTTCTCACTTTGATACCGCGACGCTCTCTGGCCTGGCCTACGGCCAGACGGTGCTGGCCAAGGCCTGCCAGTTGGCCGGCATCGAGTTCAACAACTCCGAGGCCCACGCGGCGGCCTACGACGCCGAGAAAACCGCGGAGCTGTTCTGCGGCATCGTCAACAAGTGGAATTCTCTGGGTGGGTGGACCCCGCCCGCAGAAGAGGAAACACTCGAGCCGGGGGAAGTCAGTGAACCCTGAGCCCTTTGCGGAAGCCCATCAACGCGCGCTGGCCGCCGGTGAACATCACTACACCGACCCCGAAACCGGCTACCGCGTGTTTACCGAGCACGCCCACCGGCAGCGCGGCTACTGCTGCGGCAGCGCCTGCCGCCACTGTCCCTTCAACCACGAGGCCGTGGCGAGCAAAAAATAGTCCGGCGCGGCGTCGGCTTAGTAGATCGCCTGCATGAGGAGCTGCAGGTTACGTCGATCGCGCTCCCCCTTCATCAGCTGCTTAAGCCTGGGCTTGATGTCCGGGTTGCTGTCGGCCTGGCTGGCCAGGCTTTCGATGGCCGCCCGCCGTACCGGCTGCTCGCGATCGCGAGCGGCGAACTCCATCACCGTATCGACGCTCTGATCACTCATGGCCTGGCGGCCCATGGCCTGTAGTGCGGCCACCTGCACCCCGGTATCACGCTCCGTGGCGAGGTGGTCCCGCAGGGTTTCCTCCGCCACCGGTGAAGGCAGCCTGCCCAGGGCTTCAGCGGCCCGGGTTCTGAGGGTAGTGTCATCACGCCCAAGGAAGTCACTCACCCCATCCACCAACGCCAGGTTGCCACTGTTGCCTACCGCAGTGATCAGCGCAGCGGCACGCTCCTCGCTGGTGGTGGCGTAGAGCTGGGTCATCAGCCGCTCGGACAGGGCAAGGCCAAATTCACTGTCGCTCTGCTGCCTGGCGATGATCCCCAGCATCAGCATGGCGGTGTTGGCGATCTCCGCATCATCACCCACCAACTCCACATTTTCCGCATAGGCGAACAGGGCTTCGAGCTCGGCTTCGGCAATCGGGTGCTCGGCGTATTTCAAGGCCTGCAGACTGCGGAAACGCGCCTGGTCATCCAGTTCCGTATCGACTGCCAGGTCGGTGAGCAACTGATGCGCCGCCGCGGTGTCAGCCTGGCCCACGGCCAGCAGCAGCGAGCGCTCGAAGTCGTCGCCTATCAGCCCGCCGCGAATCTGCTCGCCGATGGCCAGCAGGTATTGATCATTGTCGTAGAGAAAGGCTTTGAGCTCCTCCCGGGGCGCACCTTCCAGGGCGGCGAGCTCCCGAAGAAAGTCTTCCACGGTGGCCAGCGGCTCGCGGGGCTCAGGCGGGTAGATCAATTCATCGGGTATAGGCGGCCACTCGAGAGGGTTCAAGGGCAGCTCCGGTAAGCGCGCCGAGGCGGGAATCGGCTGCTGGCTGCGCTCCAGGAGCAGGCGCTGGCGCACGCGGATGCTCAGGTCGGACCCACCCTGCAGCTCAATATCCGAACGCCCGGATACCTCCGTATGCCAGCAGCGGTCGCCCAGGAAGCTGAATTCATCGGCATGGATAATCACCTCCGACAGATCGAAGGTGGTCCCGCTGGTGGCGCGCAGGCGTGTGTAAGTTTCCTTGGACCGCAGCCGCGTGCCGTCCGGCAGGCGCACATAGCGCGCCCGGTACTGGCCCACGGTATCCGCCTCCAGCACCGTGTAGTCAGCGGGATTGGCATCTGCGGGTGGCGGATTCAGGTGCAGGGTCTGGTAGATGCCTTTGAGCTTGTCGCGATCATCCGGTTTGAGATTGGCGTTGTAATGCCAATCGGTGACCCGGCCGGTGCGGCGGCTGATGCGGGCGGCAAACGGCACGCTGTACACCGGTGAGCTGCCGTCCTGGCCGTCCAGATTCAGGCTAGGTTCCACCAGTTCCAGGCCTACCCAGTAGTGTTCTGCTTCTGAGAGCAATTCCCGGTATAGCAGCAAGCCCTGGATCTGCAGGCGGCTGAGGGAAGAACCCTGCGGCAGCGCGAACTGTGTGGTGCTCAGGGAGTCGAAGCGCTGGGCTGCGAGGCAGCTTTCTGCAAAGGCCGGTCCCGCCGGGGCCACGAGCAGGGACGCCAGCAGGAGCGCTCGCAACCACCCCGCCACTAGAAGGTCAGGGTTCTGCTGTCGCTGAACAATGTCCAGGTCTTATCGTAAAGCGACCCGGTATTGTAAATCGTCTTAGTGGCTTCCTTCTGGCCAAACTTGCAGCAGAACTTGTAGGTCGGGTATTTGACGAACAGGAAGATGTCGCCTTCGATGGCCTTGAGCTCGTTCTCGATATCCAGGCCCAGGGTAATCCTGCCGTCGCTGGCCGCTTCAGTAAGGTCGGCGCTGCCGGTGATGGAGAAGCCTTCCGAGATAATCAGGAAGGAACCGCCCACCCCGCCCGAAGCCACCAGCAGGTTGATCTCGGCGGTGGCAAATGCCGAAATCTCGGCACTGAATACATCGCCGGTTGCGGTAATCACCAGGTTGTCGAAGCCAATTTCCGCGCCAAAGCCCACACTGCCGGCGATACCCGCGCTGACGCGTAGCGGCACAATGGCAATCACAAAGCGCGCATCAAACAGGGCGCGCTCTTCCTCCCAGGTGCGATCCCAGGATTTCTGCAGGCGGTCGGCGACGCTGTCGCTCTCGGAGAACACCGACGCGCCGAGAATGCGCACCCCGACGTTGTAGCCAGCACCCACCGTATCGCCGTAGGCGAAGGCCTGGGCACTGGCGCCGAGCAGGCTGGCGCTGTTGTTGAAGATGAAGATATCGAAGCTGCCCGAAGAGTTGAACTCCGCCGAGAAGCGTGACTGTGACACATAGCTGTTGGTACCGATGTTTAGGCTGACGGCGAATTTGCTGGAGTCGCCGTAGACCTGGCCGAAGCTCCTCACGAAACTGAGCAAGGCATTGTTCTGGGCCGACACATCATCGCCGGTAGCACCTCCGGGGCCGGCGACACGGCGCGTTTCAGCCTGTTCCGCGGCGATGGTGGGACCGGTCTCAAACACCGTCTCGGGATCGAAGAATGCGTACGGCACCTGGATTTCCAGCACGTTGTTGTCATCGCGGTGCTCCACATCGGCGCTGATGTCGATGATGGTAAACCGCAGCGTGACCAGGTTTTCCTCGGCATCGGGATCGAAGGCATCGAGCAGTGCGTGACTCAGTTCACCGTTCACTGTGATGTCCCAGGGGAAATAGTGCTCTTCAAAATCGTTGGGGAACACAATATCCATGGTGTCGAGGTACGCATCGTCACCCTCGGTCCACAGGTGGGCGGTGTAGGCCTGGCCGCCAACGATCATTTCGGCGGCCACCCGGGCGGAGATAACCCCACTACCCAGCTTGGTGGCGTCTATGTGGCCGATGATATGCGACTCCACCTCGTCGGGGGCGGCGCTGTCGTTCTCCTCACCGGGGGCAGGCTCCGGCAGCAGGATAAATCCGCTCGCAACTTCGACCTTGTGAATAATGAAATCATGGTGCAGCTCGGAATCGATAAGGATGTCGCCGTAGGTATCTTCCTCGCCGTCTTCCAGACCCCGGGACAGATTGTCGCGCAGGTTGATGTCGTCCGCCACGATACCGGCGGCATCAACATAAGCCACGATCAGGTAATCACCCGCCGCCGGGAGGTTGGAGGGAACGATGAACTGGGCGGTGTAGGTGGTATCACCCTCGATCACTTCTTCAATGAAGAAGTCACCGAGATCGTAGGTCTCAGCTTCCTCATCGTCCACCAACTGGCCGGACTTGCTGCGCTCGATCAGGAAAAAGTGGACGCCAATGTGCTCTGCTTCCACGCCGTTGGCGCGCACCGTGAAATCAAACTGGATGGTCTCCCCTGGCGAGGCCACCGCTGACGAGGTGGCGAACACGGTAGCGGCGCCGCCAATCGGACCACCGCTGGCATCGACTGCGGCCGCATCGCCGATGGATATCAACGCCAGGTTGGGGCCCTGCCCCGGCGGCACAAAGGTGTCGTCACTATCACTGCAGGCGGCGAGCCAAAGGCCCAGGCAGACGACCAGGCTGCGCACCAGCACCGGAATACACTTACGCATGATTATTCCCCCTCAACACTCCCCTAAACCGCATGGGACCGAACGAACGTCGGTAGTATCTGAAAACTCTATAGAGTTCTCAGGACTTGTCCAGCCTGGGACTACACATCCAAAAGCCTTATTAACTTTGGGGATATAGCTGATAGGGAACTGACGCCGGTAGCGCGGCCGCGAGCGGCCAGACACTCAGGCCGCGTCCGACTCGTCCGGCTCTTCTTCCTCGAGTTCCAGGGACAGGCCACCGCTGCCGCTGGAGCTTGGCACATCACCGGACAGCTTCAGCGTGAGGCGCACCGTGTTTTCGGAGTCGGCGTTCTTGAGCGCTTCATCCATGCTGATTTTGCCTTCCTTGTAGAGCTTCACCAGCGCCTGGTCGAAGGTCTGCATACCGAGCTCATTGGACTTCTCCATGATCTCCTTGATGCTCTCGAACTCACCGCGCAGGATCAGCTCCGAGATGGTCGGCGTGCCTAACAGGATCTCGATCGCCGCACAGCGTTTGCCGTCCGTGGTGGGGATCAGCCGCTGGGACACGAAGGCCCGCAGATTGGAGGACAAGTCCATCAGCAGCTGTGGGCGCCGCTCTTCGGGGAAGAAGTTGATGATGCGGTCCAGGGCCTGGTTGGCGTTGTTGGCGTGCAGGGTAGAAATCGCCAGGTGGCCGGTCTCGGCAAAAGCCAGGGCATGTTCCATGGTTTCGCGATCGCGAATCTCGCCAATCAGGATCACATCCGGCGCTTGCCGCAGGGTGTTTTTGAGGGCGGCGTGCCAGTTGCGTGTATCCACGCCCACCTCACGCTGGTTGACAATGCACTTCTTGTGTTTGTGCACGAACTCCACCGGGTCCTCGATGGTGATGATATGGCCCGAGGAATTGGAATTGCGATGATCGATCAGCGCTGCCAGCGTGGTGGATTTCCCCGAGCCCGTTGCGCCTACCATCAGGACCAGTCCGCGCTTGGCCATAATCGTATCGGTGAGGACGGGGGGCAGGTTCAGATCGGCGGCCTTGGGAATCTCGGTCACGATGTTGCGGGCAACAATGCCGACTTCATTACGTTGGACAAAGATATTGATGCGAAAGCGGCCCACCTGAGAAATGGTAATCGCCAGGTTCATCTCCAGCTCGAGCTCGAACTCCTCGCGCTGGGTATCGTCCATGATCTCGTAGGCGATCTCCTTGATCTCGCCGGGTCCCATGACGTCCTTGGCGACGGGTTTGAGTTTGCCCTGAAACTTGGCGCAGGGCGGCGCGCCGGTGGACAAATAGAGATCTGACCCGCCGTGCTTGGCGAGAGTTTCCAACCAGGGTGTGATTCGCATCGCCTTACCTCGTTACTACGTCCATGGCCAAATATGCAAAGAGGCACTAGTTTTATGATCCGCTTCATGCCGAGGCAAAGCGCGTTGGCAAAAGTGTGCACCAGTTCACGGTGCTTCCAGATCACACTGCGGCGACACTGCCGTCGACTAGCAGTGCCAGCGCAGGAAAACTAAGTTCGCTCTATCTCAGTATAGCCGCAGATGGCGAGGTCGGAACTGCGGGCTGCAATACGCCGCAGTAAATACAGTACTTTGCACCACCCCGGTGCATCCTGGGGCCAGCATCAGACGAACCATGGGGTGAATCGAGTAAAAGGGGTCGCTTTCCGTGAGCTGACAAACCTCGAATTGAGTAAGCTGTCCCCCGACTTTCACTTCCACCTGAGCATAATGGGACGCCAATCACCGAAACTTCTACACCACAAAGAATCGCTATCATTGGCAGCGCACTCGGTGGCGGTGCCATGCAGATTATTGATGCGCTACAGAACCTAGAGGACGCCCGCGCGGTCGCTATCTTCGATTCCGACCCCAACGCCCGGAACGCCAGTATCCTGGGCGTACCAGTGTTGGACACCAGCGACAAGGTGGCAGCCCACTTTCAGCAGGGTGTATTCGATGCGCTCGTCATCGCCCTTGGAGGGAATCTGTTGGAACGCGAGCGCGTGTTCAGGGAGTACGATTCCCAGAACATCCCCTTTGCCAATGTCATCGACCCGAGCGCGCAAATTCGAAGTGAGGCGAAAATTGGGCGCGGCAATATCCTGCTGGGCGGGGTCTATCTTGGGCCCGGCACGATTGTCGGTGACAACTGCTACATCATCAGCAATACCACCATTCAGCATCACTCGTTGGTCGGGGATCATTGCTACTTCAGCACATCGGTCGCCATTGCCGGCAGGGTAAAGGTGGGCAATCGCGTGCGCTTTGATACCGCCAGTGGCGCGAAAGCCAATGCCGCACTAGGTGACGACAGCACGGTGTCCGCAGGCTGCATAGTGACGCAGAATGTTCCAGCAGGCGCGACAGTGGAAGCGCCGGAGTTCACCATCAGCAGGAGTGTCGCAAACTAGTATGATGGCAAGAGGTGCCGGTCGCGGCGAGTGTGCTCCAGCGACTATCAGGAGCGCGAAGGGCAGTGGCCACCCATCCCGCGACAACCGCCCATTGTAAAGTCTGCCTGTCTAGGCGCCTGACCAGGAAATCTGACATCCCCCCCTTCTCGACTCCCCTGCACCACCTCTGGTCGGCGAACGACACGGCCAGCCGCAGCCAGAATCGCAGGGACAGCAACTTGCAGCGTTGGTTCCATTTCATTGCTCGATACTAGTCATTACTACCATGAATTGGACTAGGAGAGCGCCACCGGTGACCATAACCCTAGGCACGCTGTCACCTCGCTCTTCCTGAAACCGGAGCGCAGAGAGTAAGGTGTGGGTAGCGAGAGTGCCGGGGCAGCGTGCGCCAATGAGTACGGAGGTGCTTATGGCTCGCTGCATCGCCCAGACACAGATTCTCGCCCGCCCGTTGCCCTGCAACGTGCGCCCAGCCGTATCACGCCTCCTTTTCCTCATCTTTAGCCTGGCACTGACTGGCTGTCTCACTGTTCACGTTGACGCACCCGTCTCCGGGGCCACGGTCACTATTGCCCCGTTGGAGTCGCGGGAGGAACCCGTTATTGCTGCCAGGACGAGCTCGTCGGCGGAGATGTCCGCAGTGTTCGGCGCGGCATTCTGGGAAACGCTGCCCGATACCACCCGGGCAAGCCTGTTCGGGCACGTCGCAATCCCGGACGACCTGCTGATTGACGATGCGCTGTATGTGGTGACCGCCAGCGGCGGTAGTATCGAATCAGCGATGGGTGAAGATGCCCGGGAAAACGGCGCCGAGATTCACGGCCTGTTCACAGGCGCGCAATTGCAATACACCGAGGTCTTCCTGTCGCCACTCACGGATGCGCTCTACCGGTCCCTGGAGTCTGATCTTGCCGCGCTGACGCCAGCCACAATCCTGAGCTTTCTGGATCAGCGCTCCGGTACGCTCAGCCTGGCGGCAGGTCAGGACCAGTTGAGCTACGACAGTCTCATCCAGTCCCGGGAGGCTATCACCTTCGAATCGCGGGCGATGGATGAGTACGTCAACATTATTGAGGAACCGTTGGGCGATGAATCTGCGCTGGAGGAGCATCTGCAGGAATTGCTGGAGGTACCTGACAACTCCGCACTAACGCAGGTGGCTTCGGCAATCCTGCAGATAGCCAGAGCCGGCAACAACCCGGTGACCAGTACTGATGATGTCCTCTCCATTTTTAAGAAGGTGGCCGCAGAGGTCGACCGGCTGGCCACCTGGACTGTGCTGGAACCCGAACGCACCAGTAACCCGGCCACCCGCATCCGAATGACCCTAACCGACGGTTCGTCGGCCACGCTGGCGCTTCGATACATCCAGGAAGAAGCCCGTTCCGCCGGCTTTATCGCACGCGATGGCGGCAACAGGGCAGCCGGCGATGCCGCTACGTTTACAGCGTCGACCAACAACGGGGGCGCGGGCCGCGCGGTGTTCAACATGTACAACAACGGCCGCGCCGTTCCCGACGATACCCGCGTGCAGCAACTCCGTGCGCTGCTATCAGCCGACGGTGCCGACGTTGACGTAGTGCGCTTTTCGGATCCCGACCTGTTCTACCAATATAGTCAGCGATATCAACAGCTTGCGTGGTTCGGGCACGGTGGCCCGCAGGGGCTCGAACTGGCGGCGTTTACCGACCAGCAGCTCTACCACGCGATCAAGCGGCGCTACCCCTCAGATGAACTGGTGAGCATCGATTCGGCTTTCACCTTTTCCCGGGATGCGGAAGGCAATTTGGACTTTCGCCGGGAATACACGCCACTCATCAGGCCGGCACTTCTCGAACAGGTTGGATTCGGGCCGGGTAGCGGGGATGACTCGCGCGCGCTGTTTTTCGAGTCTTGCGGCGTATTCGACGGTGACTTCGTGGGGGGCACGATTGCCAGCGCGGCACACAATGCAGGCTGGCCGAATGTTCTGGGCTTCTCCATCAACCCCTATCTCGACACGGGCTGGCTCGGCTTTGCAGATATCGCCACAGGCACCTACCAGACGCGCGTCGATCTCTTCTGGCAGCGCCATATCGCCCAGCACAAATCCGTTCTCGCGTCGCTCATGACAGCCAATGACGCTGACATTGACGCAGCCCCCCTGGCCTGTGCCTATGCCACGATTGTCAGCGGCGACGATGTGGAGACGGTCGATCAAACCGAATGCCCCGAGATTATCCAGCGGGGTGCCTGGTTAACGGACCTGCGGCTCAGCCTGTCGCCGACGACTATCGAGGCTGGCGCCAGCTCAACGTTCACCGCCACCGTCGTGTCCAGCTACCCAATTTTCGATGTTGAGTTGCTGGCGCTGGCCAGCGGTGTTTCGGGCGTCGCTCTGTTCGAGGAATCGTATGTAGATTCCGGCGACGCGGTGTTGAGCTCCGACAGCATTGTGCGGATCGGCCCGCTCGAGGAAGCTTTCGGTATCGCTGGAAACTATAGCGTCCAGTTGTCCGTCAAGGACCCCTTCGTTCCCGGCGCTATTGTCGATATCGCGCAGCGGGGCCTGACGGTGACAGCGCCTGCCGAGACACCGCCCCCACATCAACCGCCGGAAGATGACCTGCCACCCGAGGCGCCACCCATTGAGGAGCCTCCGCCCGAGCCGGAAGATCCGCCCGGGGACGATGTGCCAGTCATACCCCCAGTTGAGCCGCCGGGCGACCCGGCCCCGGTGAACAATGCCCCACTACTGGTCGCCGACCAGGTCGACACGGCACTGCCGCGCAATAAGACCATCGCAATCCGGGTGTGTTCGGACGTCGACGGCTATGCGAGGCACCAGTACTTCGTTGAAACAGCCGACGGCTGGGAGAGTGCGCTGAATCGCTCCGTTGATCTCGAAGACACCGTGGACGTCGAAGTAGCGGCGTGTGTTGCGTACCTGGAAGCTGACCACGACGACTTCAACGGCTATAACGTCGACATCCGGATCGTCGACGGCGTTCACGACCTCGAGACGACGCTTGCCGCGGACAAGGCGTCGACACGGCTACAGTTTGACACCCGGCTCGACGAAGAAGAGCTGGACGATGACGCGTCTAAACCCGAGAAGTTCGACGGAGCCGACGGTGTCGACTTCATGTTGACCGGCGCTACCGAGAGCAATGATCCGTCAGATGGGGTCATCGGTTACTTTGAGTTTGAGGCCGAGTATGACGACGGCAGGGAAGAAAAAGTCGTTGTCGACGAAGGTGAAATCTACCGCGAAAAGGTGCCGACGGTTGCCGAACATGACCCTTCAGGGAATCGCGTATTCATGTATGCAGAATACGTGGCGCGTAGGTCCGACAGCTTCGACGCCGAGATCTGGGTAGGGGCTGAAGACAACGACGTATTCCCCTCAACGTATGAACTAAGGGTAAGGCGCGGCGAGAAGGCGCGCTTTGTGTTCCGCGACGACGGCGGCAAACGGATAGACAAGCCCTACCTGGTGCGCGATGTCAGCTCCGGGAAGGTCGCCGAGCTGAGAGCGAACGACCACCGCGTCCGTATCGATGACTACACCACCGCATTGGATATCGACACCACCACACTCAGTGACGACTCCTACATCTTCTGGGTGCTGGTGGAGAACTGGAAAACCAATGAGCGCGCGGCGTTTTTGCAGCTAAAACTCATCATCGTCGATTAATCGAAAAGGGGTCAGGCCCTTTTTTTGCGAGGTCTCCCGCTGTGGGCGTGGCCAACCGGAACGTTTAGCGCTGCGTCGATCTGGTCAGTTTCCAGCGGGCAGAAATAAGCGAGGTTTGCGAGGCATCGTCTCCACCATCAATGGCCAAACGCATCACCGCTTCATGCTAGCGACAATCGAACTGCCTCAGGCCTTCAACTCCGATTCCATGCCATCTTTTCCATACAAAAAGGGCTCTGCCCCTCCTTGAGCTCATCGCCCATCTGATTTAATTGCTTTGATGTCACCGCTTCCATTGCTATCGAATTCGTACTTAGCAAGCTCGGAACCGTCTTTCTCATGGTGCAAGAGCACATCGTTCGAGAGCCATTTGATATCTCCAATTCGTTCATTAAATAAAAACTCGTCCGGCTCCTCTGAAAAAGAGAGTTCGTTTAGGAGCTCCTGTCCTGTCGGGTCCTTCACGACGAGGAAACAGTCGAATGAGGAGACGCTATGAACGCAGACGATTTCTGCAAAGAGAGATTTCTTTCGGTTAGACTTTCTCCTGAAGACATACTTATTAACGAAGTCATCTTCGATTACTTGTTGGTATGCGTCGTCAAAGTTCTCCCGAGGCCAGCCATATTTATCACAGAGTCGAATTAAGGCTGCATAAAGAGCATCTAGCAAATACCTCTTTTTTGCTTTTTCGCGTAAGGTATTAAACGTATTAAAGTCAAACGTCTGGTAAAACTTGAGAACAGAGCTGCTTGATTCTGTGATTCCTGATCTCTCGTCGAGGTCGCTCAGCTTAACAACGACACGGTAGATTGCTTCAGTCTCAATTGGCTCAAAATGACGCTCGAAATGCGCGCAAACGGACCGATTAAACAACGTGAAATTCCGCGCCTCCGTGAGTTCCAACTTGAACGCCCAAAGGCTAAATTCCTTCAATTTCATTGGCACTTACTTCGGCTGAGTTTTATATCTTGGGACGCTTGTTGTCGGGTAACTCCTCACCCACTCTCCTTAGTCCTTCGACTATCTGGCCCTCTTTCTGGAGGACGGCTTCTCTTCCGTCTATTCCAGATTCTAGTACGGTGGCTGTATCACCATCCTGTAATTGGCGATTTGCTCTTGGAGAGCTTCCATCCTTGTTGAGTGGTTGGCCACTTACACCAACTTTCTTAATGTTTCCATCTGCGTCCTGAATCATGTATAGATGCTGTTCCTTCATGCTTGCTCTTGAGTTTCCATGTACTACTTTAGCACCAGCTTTACCGCCCTGGCGTACGGTAGAGATGGTCGCGCCGGCCACTCCTGGTACTCCAGGAACGGCGGCAGCCGCAAAGTCAAAAGCTATTCCAACCGCATCGATAGCGGCGCCAGTGTAGTCACCCGCAGCAAGATTACTTGTAAAGGACTCTGCTCCCATCGCAATGCTAGCGATTTCGAGAAGCAGCTCACCGTATTTTCCAGTTGAATCCTTCCTACTTACCGGATCATTCGCAACATACGCATACAGATTCATCTGATCCGCATACCCCACCGGATCAGTCTGCAGGAATCGTCCCAGGCCGGGTTCGTATGCCCGCGCCTTGTAGTGGTATAGATCTACACCCGGCAATATGATTTGCCCGGTATATCTGAAGCGCGCCTCACTGGGATCTCCCGGCTCACCAAACGCTCCGTACTGATGGCTGGCGATAACCGCTCCTGCACCATCAGTCTCCGCCATGATCGAACCACGCTCATCCGCGAGAAGATACCTTGCGTCGATAGTTGTGTTGCCCTCATACCACACCAGCGGATCATCCACGCCCGCGCCATGTACATAGCGCCGCAGAAGCTGCCCTGTGCCGTCGTACTCAGCGACTAGCGCATCGCCGTCATAGAGATACTGGATTACGCCTCCATTGAGTGTCGTCTTGGTCAGGCGCCCGTCCGGGTCGTAGTCGAGATCAAGGGCGGTGCCGGTCGCGTTGACTGCGATGAGCCGATTGAAGGCATCGTAGTTGTAAGTCCTCTCACTGTCCGCCGTCAGATTGCCATTCGGGTCATAGCTGAAGCTGACGCCGTCGACACTCTCATATTGATTGAGGCTGTTTGGTGTGTAACTGACTGTGCCAGGCGTAGCGACCGTGTGGACATATGCAAGGTTGGTGACGGTCCGGGTATCGATCTGGCTGGCCGGGTTATAGGTCAGGGTGGTTTCGTTGATGTCTTCATGCGTGTGGCGCTCAAGGCGCCAGGCAAGATCGTAACCGAGCGTAGTCGTGGCGCCATTACCCCGGGTCAGCGTGCTGGCGCGACCCAGTTCATCGTAGGTATAGCTGACCAGCGTGAAAGCCCCGTTCTCGAGCACATCCGTGAGCGCACCCGAGTCGTCCCATTGGTACTCAATGTAGAAGCCATCCGGGTAGGTGAGCCGCGAGCGACGCCCTGCGAGGTCATGAGAGTAGCCCAGTGTCCAACCACGCTCTGTCTGGGTTTCGACCCTGCCGAGGCCATCGTAATCGAGGGTAATTACATGGCTCCCCTGCTGACTGGTCTTGGGTCGCCCGATGCTATCGTAGGTGTAGGTTACGGTCGCTTCGCCCGGGGTGCTGGTTGAGACTCTCTGACTCCGGGCATCGTACTGGTGGGTGAGCACCCTGCCATCGCGTTTCAGGAAGGTACGCAGGTTATTGTTGGCATCGTAGGTGCTCTGTTCGTACGAACCATCCGGGAAGGTGGTACGCGCCAGGCGATCGAACCCATCGTAGTCGTAGTCAGTCTTATTGAATCTCGCGTCTTTGCGCCAGTCAACCTCACCATTCAGCGTATAAGCCACTTCGCTGTACGTTCGCTCCTGCACGGTGTCCACGCCCTGCAGTGTTTTGATAACGCGCGACTCTTCATCGTACTGCAGGCGCTCTATGCGGTCTTCACCGTAGACACCATTAGCACCTTGTTCACAGCCGTTACCCGATATCGTCCCGAAGGTGGCGGGATTCATCCGCCTGGCCGTGCACTGGAGGCGGTTAGTGCTGTCGTAGCTGAACTCCGTTAAACGGTGTGTGCTACCGCCGGCCTCCAGGCGCGTGCTGGTTACCTTGCCGAAGGCATCAAAGGTAGAGCTCTGGCGCCGAAGATCCAGCAGGTTTCTGTCCGTCGGGCCGTTGACCGTGCCCGCATCTACCACCGCAGGCTCGTCATTCTGGTCGAGATAGACAGTTCTGGTGGCGATGCGCTTACCCGCCTGGTTAAGCGGTCCAATCTCCCAGGTACGGCGCCCGACGGCGTCATTCTCATAGTAGGTCGCATCGCCGGTACCGGGGAGGGGACCATCCATCATGGTGATCCGCCCGGCATCATCGTAGCTGTAGGTGGTGGTGGCCGCGAGGGTGCGCGCCCCGTTGGTTTGCGTGACTGTTTCGGGCAGGAACGTAGTCTGCCAGTAGGTGTACACGGTGACCTGTGACTGGTCGGTACCGCAACTGGAGCCTTCGGTCGCAGACTCCCCGCATACCTCCTGCGACTGCAGGCGATAGAGGCCATGGACGTGTTCATACACATTGATCGTCTTGCGGCGATACCCCTGAGCGTCAGCGGGCTCGATGCGGGTATGGAGGCCACCATGACTGTAATAGGTGTAGTCGGTCTGGTTGCCGAGAGCGTCGCGGGACCAATCCGGCCTAAAGCACAGTATCTGGGAACAGTCGTTGATGCCGGGGTAGCCCGCCTTCTCGGTCTGTTGGCCGTTCCCCACGCCCCCTTTTGCTACACGACGAACCTCGGTGACATTGCCAAAATGATCGTAGTCGTACTCTACCTTGTTGTTCTCCGGGAAGGTCACTGACTTAAGGCGCATGAATTCGTCGTAGCTGTACGCCGTCACTTGATCCAGGCTGTTCCTGCTGGTCAGTATCTGGGCTGAACGCGTGTCGCCTGTGTGAGTAAGCGTCAATTCGCGTTCGTAACCTCCCGGGCCGGTGATACTCACCTCCCGGAACAACTTACGCACCGTATCGTTATAGCCGTTGTAGCTTGTAGGAACGTAGGTGTAGTTGTAGACAGCACCCGCGTTGTTCACGCGGGTAATCCATCGGCTGTGACTCTCGTTGCCGTATGTGCGGGTCTGGGCTTCCGTGGTGATCTGGTCGGTCGTGGCGTTGGGATCACGACGCGAGAACTCGCGGATCGATTCCGGGGCGCCCATGGTGTTCCTGAACCTGGAGAACTCCCACGTACGCCCCAGTTCATCCGTAACATTTGTTCCACTGGCGGACGTGTTGTAAGTCATCATGGCCACGCGGCCCGCCGCGGGGTCCAGTTCATTCAGCGCGTCGGTCCGATAGATGGCCGCCTCTGTTACAGCGCCCCAATCGTTGCTGGTTATGTCATCCGAACCGTACTTGAACTGCAGCTCATAGCCGAGATTGCTGACCAGCTTCAGGGGGCGGTGGTAGTTCCTGCCGCTCTCGAGCTGCGTATGGTACTCAAAGGTAATGATCTCGCCGTTGGGATAAGCCTTGCGGCTGGGGTAGAAGGTGAACTCTTCATCAACGTCACCACTATCATGTACGGTTCTTGCGAACTCCTGGTCAAAGACAAACTGGATGTCTGTCTTGCCCTGGCGGTAGATAAAGGTCGAGCCTTGCGGTGCGCCGACCAGCGTCGACCCGTTGCCTTTGATCGAATAGTAGGCGCAGTCATTTCCCTGACAGGGCGCGAAGGACTCACCCGTGATGCCACCGTGGCTGAGTGAGAGGTAGGCAACCCCCTTATTGGCGCGGTAAATCTTGCCCTGCAGCATGGGCAGGAACTTCTGAATACTGTCAAAGCGCAAATTGGGCGCCGCAGGAACCGCCAACACCGGGAACCTCGGGCGGTACTCGCCGGACAACAGGTCAACCCCGTTGATGTCCTCGGTAACATGCAGGGGCTTGAGCGTAAAGACCTCCTCCTCTGCCTGCAAGCCCATGCTGAAAATCGCACACACAACGCCGAGTGCGACAAGTACCACCCGGCGGCTGCGGGAAACAACTCTCATGAATTCCATCATCACTGTTCCTCCCCGCCGACTACCACTGACTTTCTGTTATCAGCCTTGTCATAGTTGTACTCCACCGCTGGCTTGTCCGGCACCTCCACCTTGATCAGGCGTCCCAGTGGGTCGTATCTGTACTGCGTAGTTATCTGCAACGAAACATCGAAGGCCACTGCCGCGCCCACCGGGGCACGAACTCCTGCCAGATCAACAGAAAGCCGATACAGGTAGCTGCCGCCAGCCTCGATAACAATCGGCGCCGTCGTTTGAGTACCGGAATACGCCTCCACCCAGGAGACCCCTCCGTTGGCACTGATCTCGACCAGGTACCCGGTGGCGCCCGGAATAGCCTCCCACGCCACCTCCAGATTGCCCGTGGAGAAGTCTCCAGTGGGTGGGGCTGGTTGCACCTGGTCCAACGGCGCAATGGCTCCTGCCAAATTCCTCATCCCGCCTGTAGCGAGAGACTCGTATGCCAGGTAGCCAGGCACCGGTGTTTCAATCCAGCTACCCGCTGAAAGGGTCTGACCGGACGCAGACTCACCGAAAACTGCCAGTCCAGGGCCGGGGTTCGCGGGGGAGCACGGCGCTGCGTCAACGAGCAGCCCGGTTGAATCTCGCCAATACACGATGACAGGCTCAGCGCCGGAACAAGCCACCATCACATCACGTGCGTCCACCGGTAGAACAAACCGGTTGGCCAACATCGATATCGGCCAGAAGCCAAGCTCAATTGAATCTCGGGTGACGTCGTAGCTGGCAGCGCTCACGCCTGCATCAGCATCCAGGAGCACCGCGCTAGTCTCCCCCAGGGGGCCTTCGATCAAGCCCTTGGCCGAGGGATCGATGACGATAGTCGAGAGTGTACCGGCGCTCCGGGCATCCACTGTGGCGCCAGAGGGGGAGGCGCCCACCAGGGAAGCGTCGGCCGCCAGCCCCAGCAACTGCTGAGCGACCGGCACCAGGGGGAAACTGGCGGGAGAACTGTCTGAGCGATAGCTTACCAGCAGGGGACCACTGGCATTGGAGATCAGTGCCGTGTGGCCCGCTACGTCGTCCACTTGGGTTTGCAGCTTCTCCAGCGTCAACCCGCCGATATGGTAGTTGCTGTCACCACCACTCAGACGGCTAAAGTCGATCTCAATCAGCCCATCATCGGACGTGACCCGTTTGCTGATGACATAGCCCTGTGTTGTCGAGCTTCTGAAATCCGAGCTTGAATCCAGGCTAACACCGACCAGATTATGGGCGAACGCCGGCGCCTCTATTTCGATCCGGTAGTTGCGACTATTGGTGTAACCTTCGCCGATCAACAGTTGCAGCTTGTAGGTTTCGCCCGGCTCAACCTGCAGCGAGATTTTCCCCGTGGCAGTCTGATAGCCAAACATTTTCGTGCCAAGCACAGTCTCGAGGGCATTATCGTCAGGGCCGGAACCCAGGTTTGACCCCGCGTTCCAGGTATAGCGGTGATTAAAGCCCTGTATCGTCATACCCGCGGGTGCACCTGCTCCAGACCTGGACACACTCGTGAAGGCGGCATCCATGATGGACACAGGGGGGCCGCCCTCAAAATTCACGGCATAGGTAAACAGCCCGGAAAAATCCAGCTCTGACGCAGACTCAAACACGCGCATTCCTTCCGCACTTTGATCAGGCGGCTGTGCCGGATTGGCAGGAGCCGAGACGAAAGGCGACGGCTGGGAGCTTGTGGCGGAATACCGCTCCAGAGTGAGCGCAGAGAGATTGTAGGCTCCGTCGCCGCCGGACAAACGGCTGAAGTCAATTTCAATCAAGCCATCGTCCGACGTCACCTGCTTGGTGATCACGTAACCCTGGGTAGACGAATTCCTGAAATCCGAGTTCGGGTCCAGGCCTACGCCTACGATGCTCTGTGAGAACTCCGGCGCTTCTACTTCAACCAGGAAGTGACGACTATTGGTGTAGCCCTCACCAATGAGCATCTGCAGCTTATAAGTTTCACCGGCTTCGACCTGGAGAGTGATTTTCCCTGTGGCAATCGAGTAAGAGAACATCTTCGTTCCCATCAGAGTCTCGAGCGCATCGTTGCCGGCCCCCGAGCCCAGGTTGGAAGCCGCATTCCAGGAGTAGCGGCGATCAAACCCCTGCACCGTCATACCTGCCGGTGCTCCCGCGCCAAGGTAGGTCACGCTTGAGAAGGTGGCATCCTCGATAGATACAGAGCCACCACCCTCAAAGTTCACGGCGTAAACAAACTCGCCGCTAAAGTCGAGCTCCGACACGTCCTGAAAGACACGCATACCCTCAACAACTGATTCCACCGGCTCTACAGGACCGGTTGGCGGCGCCAAAACATCAGTAAATCCAGCCGCGCTCAGTTGGAGAACCTGGCCCGCCTCGATCGTTTGGGTAGATGTCGCTGAGCCATTCGCCAAGTCAAAGTTGACTGGCTCATCGAGCGCAGATTTGAGGAAGTAAGAGTGACCGTCGAGGCCCAGAGGCAGGATGAAATCGGTCCCGGCGAACTCAGCGGGCACCGGGACGTCTGCACCCAATTTGCTACTACCGATGGACAATGGCTGGGTGCTGGCGATCTGATCGCCGACGTTGACAGACCCAATATCTACTGGCTCACCCGCAGACACGGTAAAAAAGCTGTTCTCAAAAAAGACCTGGGTGTTGTCCAAAAGGGCGTAGATGCTCGGTGTATCGCCCTCAAACAATGGGTCGACAAAGTGATAGCTGAAGCCTGGTTCATCTTGAAGGAGCAGATAAAATGCGTTCACGTCCGACAGAGAGAACTCATACCCGGGCTCGCCCTCAGCTCCTTTAAGCGCTCTTACACGCCAATAACGAACGCCATCGCCAGCATAACTGTGTATTGGCTCTGCTGGCTGACCTTGTGCACCTGCCACCGACTCGAACGAGTTGCCACCCTCCCAGCAAACGGAGGTAGCTGTAACGACCTGTCTCCATTTGGGAACTTCAGCAACGTTTGTACCCGGATCCTTCCATACCTGAAGAACATAGCTGGTCGCCTCATCAACCGGGTCCCAGTGGAAACAGTTTCCCGTCTCCCCATAGAATACGAAGTCTTCGCTGGCAGGTTCCAAAAGGTTCGCAGCTCCGAGTGAGGGCAAATTCACCTGCACCTGCTGCGAAACCAATGGCAGCGAATAGTCTTCACCTTCTTTCGCCCTGACACGAACGAGATAAGTCCCACCGCCCGGAACAACAACCTCCGCTAAAGTACCAACACCTTCATAGGCAAAATGCCAACTGATGCCACCATCGCTGCTCCATTCAACAAGGTAAATCTCTCCAGCCCCGGTTGGGTCCCAGGACACATTAAAAGAGGTGACGTTAAGGTTGTATTCCGGCACTGTGATGCTCGCCGGGATCTCAACGCTATTCAGGTTAAAGCTGGTGACATCAGAAAAAGAGTACTGGTATCCAACCTCGCCGAAGGTCCCAAGAACTACCCGTACCCGCCAGTACCGCGTATCCGTACCCCTGTACTCCGAAGCAGGAAGCGCCACCCCGTCGACCAGAGGCTCCTCGAAACCATCCCCGTTGTTCCAGCAAACCTCTGTAGTTTCAGCGCCAACCTGGCGCCGCCACTTGGGTATCTCCTGAACTACTGGCCCATTCGTATTCCATACCTGCACCACATAGGCTGTCGCATCAGGTACCGCTGCCCAGGAGAAGCAATTCCCCGTCTCCTCGAATGCTACGGTTGTACCCTCAAGTGGCGACAACAAGTTCACCGGTATAGGCGAGGGCAAGTTGACATTCACCACGCTCGATACCGGGGAGGGTTCGCTGGTTGCAGCGGCATTTCGTGCGCGGACTCGGAAGCGATAGTCCATTTGGTACAGGACCTGAGAACCGTAGGCAAAAACATCCACATCAGTCGACAGATCAGTCGTAACCTTGATGGTATCGAAGTCGCTCCAACTGCTAGCGTAGTGCGGGTCAGAGGCCAATAGGGTGTTGTAACTGATCTCCAACACGTACTCTTCTGCGCCAGGGCTGGCAGGCCAACTCACCGCGAAAACCGGTTCGTTCACGTTGTAGGTGGGCACAGTTATGGAGGCAGGCGGCAACGGTTCGCCGGTGTCCGACAGCGCATAGGCCACGGTATCCGATAGCGAGAAGTCGGTATCACTGCCAGTAGGGCCATTGAGAGCGCGTACCCTCCAGTAGCGCGTCCCATCGCCCTGGTACTCACTGACCGGGCGCAGAGGACTGCCGCTGGCCACCCAGCCGTTGCCGTTGTCCCAGCAAGCACTGGTGCTGGTCACGTCGTAACGCACCCACCTTGAGACGAGCAGGTCGGGAATCAAGCCAACCTGCACGTTGTAGTGGGTAGCGCCGGGAACCGGCGCCCAATCGAAACACGTCCCGGATGCCCCGTAATACTCAGTGCCGGTCCCGTCAGGTGAAATTAGCGTGGCGGGCGCCAGCGAGGGGAGGTTGACCGTAACACTTGAGGAATAGCGGAAGCCAATGTAGCCGGCACTGTTTCTCGCCCGCACCCGGTACTGGTAGGTGCCGTCCTCGGTCACAGTCACTGTGGTCGAGGTGCCGGAGCTGTTGTACTTGATCAGCCAAGGCCCGCCATCCTTACTCTCATCAAGCGTATAGTGGGTCGCACCGGGGCTCGCGCTCCAGCTAACGACAAATTGATTTGTGTTGACGTTCTGACCTGGAACGTTGATGGCCGCGGGTATGGGCGGTGGACTAATTCCATCCACGCGTAAGGTCACCGGGGGCGATTGCGCCACCGCGTTGAGACTGTCTACAGCAACGGCGTGGGCTTGATAGGTGCCGGGCGCGAGATCGATCCTCCCCGAAAATGGAGCGCTTGTGTCCGGGCTGGTCGATCTGTTTCCGACCTTGAAATAAACAAACTGGAGATTCCCATCCACGTCTGAGGCATTGGCTCGCAAAGTAACACGGGCAGTTGCGCCGTTCGCGACATATACCGAGTTGTGGGTCGGACTGGTTAGAGTAACCGTTGGAGAACTGTTGTCGGATCTGACGGTTACGGTGACCCTTTCATTTGAATCACTCGAGAGCTGGCTGCTATCCCGAGCGCGCGCAAAGATCGTGTAGGTACCAGGAGAAGAAGGAGTCCAATTGACCGACCAGGGGGCTGACCAATCGGTATAGGGTGAGCCATTGGCATAGAACGACACGTTGAATTCATCGCCATCAGGATCGTTCACGCTGGCCCGTAGCTGAACCGATTCACCGAGGTCAATCTCGATGTTCCCTGTGGGATTAGTGAGGCTTACGGTTGGTGCCGTCTGTGCACTGGTACCGATACAAACCAGTGCTAGCACTCCCCCGGCCAGACATGCCAGTCCGTCCCTGAATCTCATTGTTCGCTTCCTCTACGTAGCCCCGTCTGCACATGCCAGATCATTGCGACCCGGACACACGTTCCTTCGCAAAAACAACTCAGCTTGCAGCTATCGTAGCGGCGCCACCGCGAACAACCGTCAGCGCCATTGATAGATGAGCGTATTGCTAAACTCAACGCTCGTATCAAGGCTATGACACTTGGCTGGGCATGGTGTGAACCGATGGACGGATCACTGACTGGTTACGGTCGGCGCGTTTGCGCTCTATTTTGGTACACCGCTTGCCAGCGAGCCAAACCCAATGACGTGTGGCAACGACAACGCTAGTCTACAGGTTGCGGCCTTTCAAGCGTCAAACTGTGAAAGTTTGCGCAGCGGGATCAGGAAATATGGTAGATGTAGCCAATCAATGATCCAGATCACCCTTGATCGAGTCACTCAAGTAAATCCGGCTGCGGCAGACTCGGAACGATACCGATGATTCGGCGAGGCAGAAATCCGCACTTCCGACCACCGATTCAGGAGGTCATCTCCTGCAAGGGGCGTGGCTTCACCAGAAAACTGGCGTCGCCCGCCGACAGCCAGGCATCGCCGCCCTCGATAGTGCACTGCAGGGCCAGGCCGCTCTGAGCAAGCTCCGCAAGGGCATCACAGCTGGCATCATCAAATTGGTAGACCCGCAGCTTGTCGAAGCGCGCCAGCGCAGCCGCATGCTTGTCCCACCACACCGGCGTGGCGCGGTCCCCATAGCAGTACAGCACCACCTCCTGTGCACGCCCGCAAGCCTTGCGCAGCCGTTCGGGGTCAGGCGTGCCCAGCTCCACCCACAGTTCCACGTCACCGCTGAGCGACTTGCGCCACAGGTCCGGTTCGTCATCCGTGCTGATGCCGCGCCCGAACTCCAGGCCTTCCGAGGCATGCAGGGCGAAGGCCAGCACCCGCAGCATCATGCGGGCCTCGGTTTCCGACGGGTGGCGGGCCACCGCGAGGGGAAAATCACCGTACACCTGCCGATCCAGGTCGGCCACGTTGAGGGCGAATTTGTAGACGGCGGACTTCAAGGCCATAGGAGTTCACAGGCTTTGGCAGGGGTAGGCATTATTGCAGCTTCCGGCGCGGATGCGTGATAGCGCTTTCTGCCTCACCTTCCGGAGTCTACAATCGCGCTTGTCACTCAGCCGCCGATGGAAAACACCATGCTCGACTCCCTCTTCACACTGCACAACAAGGTCTGCGTTATCACCGGCGGGTCTCGCGGCCTTGGCTACTTCATGGCCAGGGCGTTTCTGCAGGCCGGCGCGGCCAGGGTGTACATCACGGCCCGCAAGGCCGAGGCCTGTGAGCAGGCCGCCAGGGAGCTGTCCGAGTTCGGCGAGTGTGTCGCCATGCCGGGCAACATCAGTTCCATGGAGGAAATAGACGCCCTGGTCTCGGCGTTGAAGGACAAGGAGCCGGCCGTCCATGTTCTGGTCAACAACGCCGGCGTCGGCTGGCTGGAGGACCTGGAGGATTTCCCGGAGCAGGGCTGGGACAAGGTCATGGACCTCAACGTCAAGGCGCCCTTCTTCCTGATACAGAAACTGCTGCCGCTGCTGCGCGCCGGCGCCAGCGCGGAGAACACGGCCAGCATCATCAACATCGGCTCGATTGCCGGTATCTGTGGCGCCACCGATACCTTCAGCTACGCGCCCAGCAAGGCCGCCGTCCACCAGCTTACCCGCAACCTCGCCGCCGAGTTGGCAGACGACCACATTCGCGTCAATGCGCTGGCGCCCGGGCGTTTCTACACGGCCATGACCGAGTATGCCAGTAGCGACGACGCCCTGTTCCAGGAAGAGATAGCGATGATTCCGCTGCACCGCTGGGGGGAAGAAAAAGACATCATCGGCCCGGCGCTGATGTTCGCCAGCAATGCCGGCGCCCATATTACCGGCCAGATCCTGGCCATCGACGGTGGCACAACGCTGGTACGCTAGTCGCGGCGCGACTTCACTAACTACCCCGGACGCACCACAGGCTAAGGCCCCATGTTCGACTTCTATATTCAGCACGAGTACTGGTTTGCGGCCACCCAGCTGGCATTGGCCATGCTGGGCATGGGCGCCACCCTGCAAGTGCGGGATTTTATCGCCGTGGTGCAGAAACCCCAGGGACTGTTATTCGGCCTGGTGGTCCAGCTGGCCCTGGTGCCGCTGTTCGCCTGGGCCCTGATTGCGGCCTCCCTGCCGGCCACCGGACTCGCCATCGGACTGGCCCTGTGCGCGGCCATCCCCGGTGGCACTATGTCCAATGTGCTGACTTTTCTGGCGCGCGGCCACGTGGCGCTGTCGATCGCGCTGACCGCCATCTGCTCATTCGCCTGCCTGCTGACAACGCCGATCGTGCTGGGGCTGCTGATTTCCACCCAGCTGCCAGGGGAGTTCGAGATGCCCGCCGCCAGAATCGCCATTGAGATCACCCTGATCCTGATGCTGCCGCTGGTGATTGGCATGGGTGTACTGACGGTGTGGCCGAACGGCTCCGCGCGGTTCTCGAAGCTGTGTATCCGCGCCTCGATACTCATCATCTTCCTGATCGTGATCGGCGCGGCCGGGGCGGGCCGACTGGATCTGAGCAATTTCAGCGGCGCGGAGATTCTCATCGTGCTGGCCTTCGTCGCCGGCCTGGCGGTGTTCAGTTGGCTGGTGCCGCAACTGCTGCGCCTCAACGGCCCGGATAGCACCGCGATCAATATCGAAGTCAGCTTCCGCAATATCAACCTGGCGCTATTGATCAAGGCCTCACTGTTCCCGGCAGTCGTCGGTGTTGCCGACCCGATGGGGGACAAAGTGCTGTTTACCCTGCTGCTCTATGGCGGACTGGTGTTTCCGGTGGCTGCTATCCAGGTGTTCCTCCATGGCCGGCGCAATCGCGGGCTGGCGGCTGCCAGCTAGCTATGCGCTAGCGGTCGGCTCAGCCCGCCGGCATCAAGGTCGAAGATTTACGGGCAGCATGCCCACTCCAAAAGCGCCTCTGCAGGCGCCGAGCTGTGCTAGGCTTGCATAAGCGAAAAGCGGAACAAGCCATTGAATAAGTTCGGTTTTTTTGTCGCCTTCCTGGTGTTTACCCTGTCCATGGTGACCCTGGTGTTGCTGTTGCTGGTAGAGGACCCGGAGCCGCAGGAGGGTGAAGCCACCACGGCCGATGGCGGGACTGATGTCTCGGCGTCGAAACTGGTGCGTCAGTTCTACAAGGCCAAACGCCTGACCACGGAGGGCGGCCGCAAGGCGGCGGTCAAGCGCCTGACCAATCCCCGTTCCGCGGCCGCACGCCTTGATCGCGCCAACCGCGAATCCGAAGGGAATGCGGAGGGCGCTGTCGACACGCCGGGTGTATCGGCGCCAGGCCAGCCCGGTTCAGGGGCGGACCTGTCTGCGAGTGACGGCAGCGACACCCTTGCACAGGCGAACAATGCCGACTCTGGTGCCGATGCCGCTGGCACCGCGGAGGCTGAAGCAGCCGAGCCGGTGCAGTTCAAATCGCTGGTGTGGACACCCTCCAACGACTCACCGCCTTACTCCGTTTCCCTCGGCACTTTCAGCAGCAAGCGCGCCGGCGCGCCGACCGTGGAGCGACTGGAGCTGGCCGAATACCAGCCTCGCTGGGCCCGGGTGACAGTCGATGAATACAACGGCAGTCGCGAGGCCTGGCTACTCTATACCGAGAGCTGTGACGACCACGACTGTATCGACAGAGTACAGTGGGAGCTCAAGCAACTGGGTCTTTACGGTCGATTGATTGTTGAGCCTTCCGCCGAGCAGGCACCTGCCGCGGACACTCCCGCGTCCTGAAGACATCCGCGCTACAGTTGACCGTGTAGCTTGTGGGGTCTGTTCCAGCGCGCCTGGCCACGGTCGCCGACGTAGTAGACCAGCAAGTCTGCCCGACCCCGCGAGGAGAAATACACCCGGGTACTGGCCTTGCCCCACTCCCGGGTGACATACCAGCAGCTGTCACCGTGCGCCTGGCCGCGGCTGCGCGACAGGTATACCCAAAGATGGGCCTCACCCGGGTCGTCCACCACGTAGGCAAGCACCTCGGCATCGGGCTGGCGGTAGGTCTGGTAGATTACGGCCATTGCACTACACTCATGGGATCATGCGTCGATCACGTCACAGCATCAGCCGCCAGCCCTATGCCGATATGGGCACCGTCAGGCTGCCCTCCGGCCGCACCGCGCTGGCGCGGCGTTACGCTCCGGGCGATACACGCACCAGCACACTTGCGTCGGTAAAGCGCCAGGAGGTACCGCGGCGGCAGACCGCCTCCACGCCGCTGGAAGTGCCGATGGAACGGCGTCAGAAAACCGCGCTCTATTACAGCCTCGATCCGGAAACCCGCGAAGAGCTCAACGGCTTCAGCCGCCACGGCAACCGGGGACGCAGTCGCTACCAGGAGGGCTGAGCAGCCGCTGCAGGTAGTAATACTGCTGGCCGGGCGCCGGGTGATCGTCGATATGCCCCACCAGCTCAAAACCCCGGTGCCGGTAAAAGCCGTAATTGTGTACCGTGGTTGTTTCCAGCAGCAGCCGGTCACAGCCCTGTTCCAGAGCGAAGCTTTCCAGGGCGTCCATCAGCGCAGCACCCAGGCCATAACCACGCTGCGTTTCGTCCACCCACAGGGAGAACACATTGAGCGCGTTCCAGCGGGTGCCCGCCGTCGCGCCACCGAGCAGCTCGTCATCGCCGTTACGGATGTACAGCCGCAGCTCGACCTGGCTGCCATGATGCTGTGATGGCATGGCGTCACGTTCATAGGCTATCAGCGCCTCATCCACCGGGTTGTCACTGCTATTCGCCTGCCACACCTCCCGCACCATGGTCAGTTGCTCGGCGGGCGCCGGCATGGTCCCCGCCTGCAGCATGTCGTCTCCAGGCAAGTGGCTACTGATCATTTAGGGTAATCCCCAGCACGTCAAAGATATTAAGCTGGCCCTGGTGCTGCACGAACAGCTCCTGGTACAGCTCGGGCGTTGTCAGGTTGCCCCACTCGATGGCGCGCATTACCAGGTAGGGAGCCGGGCTGTGGGGCTCCACCCGCACCAGGTACTCTGCCGCCTCGGCCAGCGCGTTGTAGGCCTGATCACGATTGGTGATGGGCCCGCCACTGCCACCGCCGCCGGCGCTGCCCCCGGCGTCCTCGGCACCTCCGGCGGGATCACTGTCCGCAGGCGCCGCGGCCATCAGTACCCCGCGCTTGCGCAGCTGGTCATCCACCAGCGCGTAGATGTCATTCAGCAAACCAGTGACCTTGCCAAGGCTGGGGGACTGGTTGCCGCACTGCTCGTCCAACAGACCGATGAAACGCTCGATCTCCGCCAGCGCCGTTTCCAGCTCTGCGTGCAGTGCACGGTAGTGGCCGGTGGGCGTTGCGGATATCGCCGCCTGTATATCCATGACGCCGAGTGTTGCCGTCTCTCGATCCAACTCTGCCTGCTGGGACAGGTTGGCCAATTCCCAGTCCGACCAGGAGAAGCTGCGCTCCCCCGACCCCGCGGCCGTAATCGGCACCAACCGCAGCGCCGGTAGCAGTTTGTCATTGGCCCAACCGACCGGGTTTAGCCGGTACTCCAGGTCGTCGTCGACAATCTCCGGGTGCATGTTTTCCCAGTAGGTTTCACAGAGGCTGTGCAACAGGGTCATGCAGGGCGCGATGCCGGCAAATCCAAAGCGATGAATCTGCGCCTCCAGCAGCCAGAAGCCCAGCTGCAAATCCTTGCTCTTATTGGCGATGGCATCCGCTGCCACGTCCGCCACCGTGGTCCAGTCCGCCTGCTTGAGATCGTGCACCCACACACCCTGGGGCAGTGACGGGTCGTCTTCCCGGCGGGCCTCCTTGATAGTCTGGTAGATGCCGTTGTAGCGCACGCTGATGCCCGCGGGCATACGGTCCTCGATCGGCGCCAGCAGGTCCGCCAGCGGAATGCCCACCTGCTCGGCCAACTGCTGTTCTGAATTGAAAACGGTATCAGTCATCATGATGCATCACCTGTTTACTACTGGTTGGCCGCCACCGCACCACCGGGAACCGTGGGGGCGTAGGCGGGGAATTCTCTGGGCCAGCTCAACAGCTCCTGGCTGCCGTCTTCGGTGCTGTGCCGATAGATGCCCAGCCGGATGAAAGCGTTGCTACGCGCATCGCTGTCGAGTTCGGCCTCGCCGACACCGCGCAGCGGAGTGACAAAGTTGAGTACCAGCTCGCGCCCCTCCCCATCCAGATCCGGCAGCGAAGAACGATGGCGATCCACCAGCCGCATCAGCGACCAGGTGGAGTTGTCGCGATAGTAGGCGGTACGGCCGCGCACCGAGTCGACGCCCCTGCCCAGCACTGGGGCGACCGGTGCCGTGTCGGCCCAGCTCAGGCTAACCTCGAAGGGCGCCCCAAACTGCCAGATAAACTCGCTGTCCTGGCCCGGTGAGCTGGCACTGTAAGCGCCGGAGTGCACGCGCCACAGCTTGATGTTGGCGGCGTAGTCATCCAGCGGCGCGCCGCCGCGGAAACGCAGGGTAAGCCCCAGCCCGGACTCGGTGATCGGGACATTGGATTCAATGCCGGTGCTAAACAGCGCAGCCACGCCGTCCATGTTCTCGATGAACTCCGCCGCCGCAGCATAGGCGGCATCGCTACCCTGGGCGCGCATCTGGTCCAACAGGCCCGGCCGCAGCTTGTTGTAGCGGGCAAAGAAGCGCCTGACGTCAGCCAGGCTGGCGTCGCCCTCGTCACGCTCGCCGGTGCCAACAAAGGGGTAGCGATAGCGCAAGCTTGTATTGAAGCTGTCTGCGAGAAGCTGGTAGTCCTCGAGGGTGGACTGGTTGTAGAAGCCGCGGCAGAGTCCTGCCACCCGCCCGGCGATCCGCTGCCGGGTAGCCGTAAACAAGTCCTGGGCGCCCGCGGAGACCGGGTCCAGTTCATTGCAGGACGCCCAGCTCGCCTCCCCCAGCGTCACCGCAATGTAGTCTTCCAGCGCCTGCATACTGCTGGAACCACCGCCATCGCTGGCCGCGTTGGCTTCCTTCACGGTGGCCAGCCACAGTTCGAACAGCGCAAACTTGCCACGATAGTGGCGCGGCTCTGCATTCATGAGGAAGGTGACGACGGGCTCTGCGTAGACCCGGGCCACGTGATTGGCCCGGTCTCGCTGCAGCCTGAGCCAGCCCGGCAGCTGTTCGGGGGTCTTGCGGAAGGCGCCGCTCATGACCGAATCGGCCTGGAAGGAGGGCTTGTCCGCCAGGGCGTAAAGTCGCCCGCTCATCGTCAGCGTATTGATGTCCTCCAGCAGCGCGATGGCATAGCCGCTGACCGTGGACTGCAACTGCTCGTGGGCAGCCACCATGCCGAGGCGCTGGAACAGGCCGTCAATCCGCAGCAATAGCTCCAGGGAACTGGTGAAGGCCTTGACCCGGGTGGCCACCTGCTGCTCATTGATATCCACCGGCCGCTTGACGGCACCGGCGCCGGGTTGGAAGCCGTCCGGTGCCACCTGGGCGGCGCCGATGGCCGCTTCCATCACCACCCGCAACTGCTGCATCGCCAGTAGCTGTCCGGTGAGATTGGGTTCGGCCACGTCCGTAGCTGGAATCAGCCGGCCGAAGTGTAGCAGCGCCAGTTCCTCGTACTCGGCATAGTAATCCAGTGCCCGCTGCAGCAGCTCCGCGCTCCAGACATACTGCGCATCTTCGCGCCATAACCACCAGTTGTCCGTGGGCGCCTGGAAGAATCCTGAATACAACAGCGGCTCGACGACCTCGCGCAGCGCCGCGGCGTTGTCGGAGAACTGCACTTCGCCCTCTGCGTCGGTGACAAAGGCGGCACCGAGAATGTCGAAGTTTCGGTTGCTGACCTCGGCCAGTGCCGCGTCACAGCCTTCGGGTTCGACCACCTCGAGCGCATCCTGCAGCTTCACCTGCCGCGGCCGCTGGGCTTCGGTGCGCTCGCCCTTGTCGAAGGCATCCAGGTTCTCCTGCATGCGTAACAGCTCGGTAGTCGCGGCCCGGCAGGGATGGCGCTCCAGGTCCGGGTTGAGCCAGGTATCCTGGGCATCGTCGTACCAGGCGGCAAAGCGACGTAGGCCGCTGGCAAGGTCCGGGCTGAGCTTTTCACCCGCCATGAGATCACGAAGCTGGTCCAGGAAGCCCAACGGTGAGCCGGCGTCCTGGGATTCCGGAATAGCCTTGAGGCTGCTGACCTCGTGCTGAATATAGTGCTCGCTCACCACGGTTGCCCGGTGGCTGAACTCCGCCTTCCAGTCCAGGGCGCCGTCGCCCTGGCCTTCACAGAGCGGGAAACCGAAGCGCAGGCGGTGTTCAAAGCTGGACAGCGCCGCCTCATAGAGCTCTGAGTTCCGATACAGGGAGGCCGGCACGCTGCCGCCGTACAGCCCCTCCACCAGCGTCACCAGGTCATCGAGTGACTGCTCTTCATTGGCGCCGCCCGCCAGGGTCAACTCCCGGAATACATCGAGCTGGTACAGGTAGTAGTTCACCTGGTCCAGCCAGTTGAGCAAGGCCACATCATCGAACTCCAGCAGGTTGATACCCCGCTCGCGCAGCTTGCACTCCAGCGCCGGTGCGATCACATCGCCCAGCTTTTCATTGCCCAGGTAGTCGATTACACCGCGGCCCGGGAGCCGTAGGTAGGAAATCGGCATAGAGGCTCGGACCAGGGGTCGGGCCTCCATGCGCGACATACCGCGCAGGATCTCTTCCACGGCGGTTTCCTGGCTGTACTCGCGATTGTTGTAGCGCTCGATGCGATGTAATTGCTGAGCCACCGACTCGCTCTGGTCGCGCAGGCTCAGGGTATCCGCCAGCAGCCAGCTGGCCAGCGCCAGCACTGTGGCTGCAGTGCCGAGCTGGTACCAGCGGATACGGCGATTGGCCGATAACAGCGACTTGCCGGTAGGCACCGCGAGGTTGGCCTCCGGCACCACCTTGCCGCCAATCATATCGGTGAGGAAGGAGGGTGCGGCGTCGCCGCTGCCCTGCCCCGACAGGTAAACGCCGCGCAGATTAAGCAGGCCGGCCTCGCGGATTTCCTGGATGATAGGCCGCATCAGGATTTCCAGGCCCCGGTGCACGTTTTCAAGTTCGCGTGGCAGCACCAGCAGGCGCGAGGTGTCCAGCCGCTTGCCGGATGCCGCCAGCACGGTGACCCGCTCGCTCACCGCAGAGATGATGGACTCAAAGCCCTCTTCGATAGGACCGCGCTCCACGTCTGGTGATACCGGGCTCGCCTGCTGCCGAGACCAGCCCAGCATCTGCCCGCGCTCGTTGTCATCCAGGGCGCTGTAGAGCGCGTCGAACCCGTCCAGGCCCTCGCAATCCTTGACCACGATGTAGTAAGGCAGCACAAAACCGTAGCGACTGCTGATCTCGCTCATGCGGCGCGCGTAGGCCTGCATCGCCATCTGCGCGCTGCTGCGCTCCTCGGGCTGAGCCGCCTGGCGCAGCAGCTTAAGCGGCAACACCAGCAGCAGGCCATCCAGCGGCCGTTCCGGGCGGTAGTCCTGCACCCGCTCGATCAGGCTGCGCCAGGCCTCTTCCTCGCTGAGGTCCTCGGTCTCACCGGCGGTGGTTTCGATGACCGCACAGCCGCGGTAGAAGTGCCAGGTACCAGCGGCGCCCGACATCTTGCGCTCACGGCGGCTGACGAACTGGCGACCGCCGGCATCCAGGGCGTCGAGCAAGGTGTCCCGCCCCTCCGGTTCACAGAGCATCAGGTACCAGGCATCGCGGTACAGCCACTTGCGTGGCGTCAGCAGGAACTTGAAAAACTGATAAACACGGCGCGGCACACCCACCAGCCAGCGCCAGATGCGTACCAGGAAGAAGGGCTTTTTGCGTTCTTCCTCTGACAGCCCGCGGTCGGCCCGCCGCAGCCAGTAGAGAATAAGCAACAGCGACAACAGTGCCAGAATCGCCGATGCCGCCATGGCCTCAATGCGCCAGGCGACAAGGAATTCCGGAAACTTGATGCCAAAGATGCCCATAGCCGTTAGCTACCGCCCACCTCACGCAGGAAGTTAATTACCGGCCAGGTGGACCACACCCAGTTCACCACCGAGAACAGCAGCAGGCTCACTGCCGCCGCCGCCATATAGTTGTGCCACAGTGAGAGCGGCGCCAGCCGTTCCCGTTTCACGCTGCTGTTGAAGCGGTAGGCGTCCGGGCAGATCTGCCCGACATCGTGCACATCACCGATACCGGCAAACAGCCGCAGCTGTTCACGATACTGGTCCAGCGCGTGGCGATCGGGTTCGATGCCTTCGATGGACCGGTAGCGACCGAGGAAGTTCATTGACAGCACCAGCAGGTAGATAGTCGAGAGCTGCTGGGCGATCAGCGAGGGCTCGCGCTCCGCCAGTAGCCGGTCAATACGGCGGAAGACGGTCTCGCCGGCGCTGGCACTGCCGAACAGCTTCATTTCCAGCAGCTGTTCAACCCAGCTATCGCGGCCCGCCCACTCGGTCTCCAGTAACAGGATCTCGTCGGAGACCGCTGCAGCCAGGTAGAGAGCGTCTTCGAGTTCATCGCGGCTGGAAGCCGGCAGCATACGGCTGTGAAACTCATGGATGTCCTGCAGGCGACGGTGCAGGTAGCCACTGACCAGGCTGGCGATGCGACCCTCATCGACATCACCGATATGCTCCTCGCCTTCGAAAATCTCGGGCAGGGACTGGCGTTCCTGCAGCCCCGCGCGCACGCGGTTGAAGACCTCGAGGTATTCCCCGAAGAATAGCTGCAGTGCCGGTATGCCCTGAATCTTCAAGCCTGCTCACCCCCGTTGCTCACGGAATCGAAAGGCCGGAAATAGACCATACCCTCCGGTGCGTAATCAGCCAAGTCGCTCTCGGTGCAGGAGATAGTCAGGGTCTCGCCCGGACGAATGAACGGCTCCTGCCAGGTGATGCGACACAGCACAGTGCCGGAGTGGCTGTGGATATCCAGCTCCATGTCGCCATCGATGGATTCGGCGCTGGCGCCGAGCAGACGGCTTTTGCTGAGAGCACCCAGGGTCGAATCGGTGGCAATCAGGCAGTGGCGCAACCAGCGGCGGGTGTTGTCGTCGTCCACGCCGCGGGCGGACTTGAGTTCCAGTACGATGGAGCGATCCTGCCAGGCCTCTTCCAGCAACAGCCGGAACACGTTCTTGTCGTCCTTGTCTACCGGGATACTGGTATGGCTGAGGTTGACCCGCGCCAGCTCCGCTTCGATGAAGTCCAGGGCCCTCGTGAAGCCCGGCTCCATGTCCTCATGCCGGTACGGGGGCAGCTCGGGCGGAATGCAGCCGCGATGCAGGGCAGCCATCTGGCCGGCGAGCTGCGCCACCGCCTGGTAGACCTGGCTGGGATGCGCAGTGCCGCTGGTGAGCAGCACCTCGAGGCCGGGAAGGCCCGCCACCATGGCAGCGATACTCATGGCCTGCAGGTCATTGATGGCACTGCCCTGCTGGTTGCGTGCCGCACGGCTCAAACGGTCAGCCTTGATGCGTACATCGCGGAGCACAGAGGCGATGCGCTGGGCCAGGGATTCGCGGTTGACGAACTCCTTGCGCACCATCCTCAGCATGGGTGGCTCGTAGTCTGCCAGTGAACAGACGTCACCGCTGCGCCGGTCGATGCGCAGCAGCGGGATGCTGCTGAAGCTGGAGGAGGTCTTCTCCCGCGCCACCAGTGACAGACGCGGTCGCAGCCGGCAGACGCCCACTGGGTTGTCACCGGTGTTCTCGTCCGGAATGGCTGGGTCTTCCTCAGACAGGAAGCGCGCAGCCTCAGCGCTGGCCGAGCGCGCCGCGGCGACACCGCGCACCGGCACCGCCACCTGGATGGTGATAAAGCGTTGGTCTTCCTCGATGTCCTCGCACTCGTCCAGCTTCAGGTCCAGCACCGGGCGGGCGCCCCTGTCATCGCGCTCGGCCTCGTACTGGATCACCAGTCCGTCCTTCATCACGCAATGCAGCTTGTTCACGATCACTCGGCCCGAGGCCAACTGGGACTGGTCCACCTCAAGCTCGTAGATACCCCAGTAGTCGGGGTGAGCCTGGCCCATGACGTGACAGAGCATCTTGTCATAGTAAATCTGCTGCTGTTGGAAATGGTGCGGGGAGAGGAACATACCCTCGTGCCACTGCACCGGCTGGGGAATTCGCTCACTGAGGCTCATTGCCCTTCCTCCTTGGTCTCCTGGGGTTTCACATCGCTGCGCGAGAACACCACGGTGGCGCGCGCAAACTCACCGACGGAAATCGCTGGTAGGTCGATGTTGATGTAGTTGGCAAACACCAGAATCGCGTAGGCGTCGTAGTGCTTGCGCGGCAGTTCGAAGTAGCGCACGTCAGGTTTGCGCGCGGCGAAATCGTAAGACTCAATAACAATCCTTGAGCTCGGCAGGATGCGACCGCTCTCCCGACCGGCAAACCAGTTCTGGCTGGTGTACGCCGTGTACTGGGCGGCGAGATTTTGATCGAGAATGAAGACCACATCCGCCTGAAAGGCAATGCCGCCATTGGCATCCGCAGCGCTCTGCAGAGTCAACTCCTGCAGTTCCACGTTGCGATGCCAGGGATTGATCGCCGAAAAGCTCGAGCACGCAGACAGCGTGGCAACCAGCAGTATGGCGGCTAGCCGCTTCATATCAGTATCAACACCTTGGTCTGGCTGGGCGTGAGATTAAGCCCCACCATATTGCAGAGCGTGCCATTCTGGCCGCTCATATCGAGCATGCGGGTAGCGGGCATGCAGGTGTAAAACACCTTGAAGCTGGACAGCAGGTTGCGCATCTCGCCGATAAAACGGAAGGACACCACGCCACCCATAGGTGCACCGGCCTCGTTACCCGTACTGATAGGTGTCACCGTGATGAGGTTGTGTACCGGCATGGCCCAGATAAAGATATTGGGCACTGTCGGGATCGCCAGGATCGAGAAGGCGAAATTCGGCAGCGGCACTGGAATCGGGCCTACCGGCGTCACCAGGTAGCAGACGTCGGGAAAGGCGAAACTCATGGCAAACAACTGTGTCTTGGAAAACATGCTCTCCTCACCCCATGCTGATACGTTCGCCGTCGACTTTTACATCTTCGGTCGCCGTGATGACCTGGTGGTGACCGTGGCTGCGCAACAACTCCTGCGCCTCCAGGGATATCTGCCGCGCGCGACTGAAGTACTGTCGCGCCACCTGCACCAGTGACTGGCAAGCGGTGACCAGGTAGTCCCGGGCATTGACTTCCACTGTGTCGGTGCTGCGCAGTGATAGCTTGCCACGGGAGGCCACATCCAGACCGCGGGCGGCGAACAGTGCCAGCCGCGACGCGCTCAGGGTCAGCGCACCGCCATTCGGGAGCGATGCCGCCGCGGCATCGGGCCGCTCACCCTCCAGCACGGCCAGGACGTAAGCGCGGGTGGTATCGCGCACGTACAGCACGCGGTCGCCCACCTCTGCCTCCACCAGACAACTCATGGCCCGGCGGGCCTCGATGTCCGCGTCGATCAGCAACTCTTCGCCCTGCCTTGAGCTAACGGTACCGCAGCAGGCGTCACTGGCCGGTGTGAGTGTGAGCTGTGCAATATTCTGAGCGGTCATGGTCTTGTCTCTCCCTGTTGTCCCGCCTGCGGATATGCTTCTGCCCGCAGTCGCTCTTCGTCAGTACCGGAACAACGCTTGCGGCGGGCAAAGCGCCAGTCGCAGTCCTGTTCCTCAATATTGTGAAGGCAGCCAAAGTCGAGCTGCGCTCGCCTCAGGCTGCACGCTGTCATACGCGCATTGGAAAAATCGGCAAAACCCAGTTCGGCGTCATCGAAATTGACCTCATGCAGTTCCGCCGCAACCCACTGGCTGCGGGGCAGGCTGGCGCCGGAGAAATCGGACACAGCAACCGTGGCCTCCCTGAATTGGGCCTCGTCAAGCTGGGCGTCGCGGAAGCTGCTGTCACTAATCTGGGCCCTGGAGAACATCGCGCGGCGGGCATCGACCTCCACCAGGGACGTGCCTGCCAGGATGGCCTCGGCAAACACTGAACCCTGCAGCGACGC
>JANQIO010000118.1 GCA_028282105.1 Halieaceae bacterium
ATACAATTTTTTTTCAAAGCCACCTGGTGGAAGTTTTAGATGTAGTCCAAATTTGGTGGGGGCTCGAGGACGGGGTTTTACGAGCGCCAACTGTCACGCTGGACGCGCCAGTACCGCGCCTCGGAGACCGAACACATCCCGGCTCTGGAAGCACTGCTACAGTGGCTGGCAAAGTCACTGCCGACAGAGCCCGGGAGGCCTTCCCTGGTGCACGGTGACTACCGCCTGGACAACCTGATGTTGCACTCCCGGCAGCCCCGGGTTGTCGGCCTGCTTGACTGGGAGCTAGCTACCCTCGGTGACCCGCTTGCCGATCTCGCCTACCTGTGTATGTGTCTCCGCCTGCCGGAGCTGGCGACCCTGAAAGGGCTGGCCGGCGTAGACCGTGTGCCACTGGGGATTCCCAGTGAGCAGCAATTGGTGGAGCTGTATTGCCAGGAACGCGGCCTGGTGGACATACCGGGCTGGAACTTCTATCTGGCCTTCGCCTATTTCCGGCTGGCGGTGATTGCCCAGGGCGTTTACCAGCGCGGCCTGAAGGGCAACGCCTCCGACAGCGGCGCCGCCAGTCGCGGCAATATCTGCCAAGCGCTGGCCGAGCAGGGCGCGGCAGTCGTGGGGCAGGCAGCATGAGTGGCAACCCCTTCGACCTGAGCGGCAAGATTGCCGTGGTGACCGGTGCCAGCCGCGGCATCGGCGAAGCCATTGCCCGGCGCCTGGCCAGGCAGGGCGCGACTGTCATTGTTTCCAGTCGTCGGCTGGAAGGCTGCCAGGCGGTGGCCGATGCGATCACTGCCGACGGCGGCGTGGCCGAAGCCGTGCCCTGCCACGTTGGCAACATGGAGGACATTGGCACCCTGTTCGAGCACCTGCGGGAGCGCTACGGGCGGCTCGATATCCTCGTCAACAACGCTGCCACCAATCCCTATTTTGGCCACATTCTCGACACCGATCCGGGCGCCTTTGAGAAGACTGTGGACGTGAATCTGCGCGGCTACTTTTTCATGTCGGTAGAGGCGGGTCGCATGATGCGCGAGCGGGGCGGTGGGGTGATGCTGAATACCGCATCGATCGCCGGCCTGCAGCCGAGCCCCGGCCAGGGCATCTATGCCATCAGCAAGGCGGCGGTCATCAATATGACTCGCGCCTTCGCCGCCGAGTGTGGTGAACACAATATCCGCGTCAACGCATTGCTACCGGGGTTAACCCGCACGGCGTTCGCCAGCGCGCTGTTCGACAACCCGGACTTCTACGCCGAGGCGGTGCGCGCAATACCGCTCCAGCGTCACGCGGAACCGGGGGAGATGGCTGACATCGCCCTCACCCTGGTGTCCGATGCCGGCAGCTACATCAATGGAGAAACCATCACAGTGGATGGCGGCATGACCGCCACCCGCCTCTAGGAGAACATCATGCAAGCCGTATCCACCGATAACACGTCTACGCCGCGACTGTTTCGCCAGTTGCTCAACTACATGACGGCGATGAAGGACGACTTCGAGGCTTCCCTCGAACTGCTCAGCGAGGACGTGGTATGGATCAACCACCTGCCCGAGCACGTGCCCTTTGGCGGCGAGTACCACGGGCGCGAAGGCGTGGTGGAGTACTTCCAGCAACTGGCTGTTGCTTTCGAGATTGGCGACTACCCGGTCGGGGAATTCGACATCATTGAAACCGGCGACACGCTGGTGATGGTCGGCTACGAAAAAGATGGCAAGGCCCTTCCCACCGGCGTTGTGTTCGACCTGCACTTTGTCTGGGTGGTGAAATTCGACGCGCAGGGCCGCATTCGCTTCCTGCAGGAACACAATGACACTGCCGCCATCGGTGACGCCTTCCGGAGTCAGTGATGGACTTCAACTACAGCGACAAGACGGCGGCCATGCGCGCCCGGGTGCGCGGGTTCCTCGATGACCACATCGTTCCCCGTATACCGCTGCACCAGGTCGAAGTTCACGGCGGCCAGTTCCCGGTGTCTTTCATGGCGGACCTCAAGGCGCTGGCGCAATCCGAGGGGCTGTGGAACCTGTTCCTGCCCGCGCTCCGGGACGACGAGCCCGGTACCCGGCTGAGCAACCTGGAGTACGCGCCGCTGGCGGAAATCATGGGCCGCGTGCCCTGGGCATCGGAGGTCTTCAACTGCAACGCCCCGGACACCGGCAACATGGAAGTGCTGCATATGTTTGCCACTGAAGCCCAGCGAGAACGCTGGCTGTTGCCACTGCTGGCCGGTGAGATCCGCTCCGCCTTTGCCATGACCGAGCCGGACGTGGCGTCATCCGATGCCACCAATATCTGCACCACCATCACGCGGGATGGCGACAGCTACCGCATCAACGGTCGCAAGTGGTTTATCACCAACGCCAACCATCCGGACTGTGCATTCTTTATCGTTATGGGCAAGACCGACCCGGACGCAGACTCACACCGTCAACAATCCATGGTGATCGTGCCCATGGACACGCCGGGAGTGGAGGTGTTGCGCAATATTACAACGCTCAATCACTACTCGCCGGAAGGCCATGCTGAGGTGCTGTTCCGCGATGTCTGTGTGCCGGCGGATCACCTGATCGGCGGTGAAGGCGACGGCTTTGCGATAGCCCAGGCCCGGTTGGGCCCCGGCCGCATTCATCACTGCATGCGGGCGATCGGCATGGCGGAAGTCTGCCTGGAACTGCTGTTGGCGCGCGCCCAGGAGCGCAAGGCCTTCGGCAAATTCCTGCACCAGCACGGTTCCGTGGCTGAGTGGATTGCGCGCTCGCGCATCGAGATCGAGCAGGCGCGGCTGCTGGTGTTGAAGGCGGCGTCGATGATCGATGAGGTCGGGGCGCGGGCGGCGCGCAAGGAGATATCCATGATCAAGGTGGTGGCCCCCAGCGTGCTGACCAATGTCGCCGATCGTGCCATGCAGGTCTTCGGCGCCATGGGCGTCAGTCCCGACACCCCGCTTGCCGACTACTTTACCGCCGGTCGCGTGTTGCGCTACGCCGACGGTCCCGACGAGGTACACCTGCAAACCATCGCCCGGCTGGAGCTGAAAGACAGCGTCGAGTCGCGCGCGGACATCGCCGCCTACCTGACGCCGCCGGAGGCGCTGGCAGCTGCCAGGACGGCCTAGTGCTGCCGTGAGATCGAACCCACAGGAGTTAATACATGAATATCAATAGACTTGTGGCCACCACGCTGGCCCTGCTCGGCAGCGGCCTGCTGCAGGCTGCTGAGCCGGGCAGCCGAATCGTTTACGAGGCCGAGTACCAGCGGGTTCGCGCCCAGTACGCTGACGCCTGGCAGGCGCAAGACCGCGAACTGCGCGCCACCCTGGAAGCCATGGAAAAACGCCACGGCAAACGCCCCAACATCATTCACATCATGTGGGACGACCACAGTCTCGGTGAAGTCGGCATTCCCGAGATGAACAAAGTGCTGGGCTACGATACCCCCAACATCAACCGCATGGCGGATGAGGGCATCAGCTTCACCCGCATGTACACCGAGCCCTCCTGCACGCCGACGCGCACGGCGGCCCTGACCGGACGGCTGGCGGTGCGTGCCGGCATGTACAAAGTGGGTTTTCCGCCGGATGGTATGGGCCTGCCCAGCGAGGAAGTCACCATCGCCGAAGTACTGGGCAAGGTCGGTTACCGCACCGCCTTTGTTGGCAAAGGCCACCAGGGCGATATCGAGGAGAGCTACCTGAACCGGCAGGGCTTCGACTACGCCAACTTCTCCATGTACAACCAGTTCCCCAATATGACCTGGCAGGAACCGGCCGGTGCCAACGGTGTCGTGCAGGGCCTGTTCCCGTTCCAGGAAGACAAGCTCTATACCATCGACAAGGAATTCCGGCCGCTGGGCTATATCAACCAGCTCGAGGGTTGGGAGGGCGAGAAGCCGCGGGTTTTCGCCGGTACCGGTATTCCTGACTACAAGAAGCTGTTGCGCCAGCACCAGAAGCTGGTGCTGGATTACATCGCTGATGCCGGCAACCACGACCAGCCCTTCTACCTGGCCTACTGGCCCCATGTCTACGACGCCGTGCGCCGGCCCCAGGATCTCACCACCAGCGCCAATACGTGGTTCGCCCAGAGCGTAGTGGAACTCGACCGGGATATCGGCCAGGTGCTGGAAGCCCTGCAGGCCGCCGGCCTGGCTGAGAACACCCTGGTAGTGGCCATGGCCGACAACGGGCCGATGCACGAGCTGGCGCCCCTGGGTCCGCACGAGACGATTGTGCGCGGCGGCAAGGGTGACTACCTCGAAGGCGGCGTGCGCGTGCCGGCCTTTGCCTGGTGGCCGGGCACCATTGCGCCGGACCAGGTGGTCGGCGATATGGTCAGCGTCCACGACCTGTTCACCACCTTTATCAGTCTGGCCGACGGCCTCGACAAGATTCCCACCGACCGGGTGATTGACGGTATCGACCAGACAGCCCTGTTCCTGAAGGGTGACGGTTACTCGCGTCGCGACTACCTGCACATTTACACCGGCGACCTGCTGGCGGCTTCTATGAAGCAGCAGATCAAGCGCCGCTGGGTCGGCACCCGCCCGGGCCTGATGGGTAAGGAGTTCACAGACCTCTACAAAGACCCCCGCGAAGAGCACGAAGATATGCCGCCCTTTATCTGGGCCTGGGCCGCCTTCGACCAGATGCGTGAGCGTCACGAGGACCAGATTGTGAAATACCCGTTGCGCAAGCCCACCCAGGGTAAACCCTACGCCGGGATCAGGGATCTGCCGGAAGCAGCGGCCAGGCTCAGTGCGCGGGTGGACGCCAACCGTTAGCACGGCAAGCGCAACCTGAGCGGAGGCTTTGCCTGCGGCTTAGAGTGAGTAGTTGATGGCCGCGCCGATAAAGCGCGGCTCGCCGCGGCGGCTCACCAGCCCGGCGCCGACGTCATCCTGGAAGATTGCGTAGTCCTCGTTGGCAAGATTGCGACCGAAGATGTCTACTCGCCAGTTGTCAGCCGGCGCGTACCAGGACAGGCGTGCGTCGTGGCGCCAGTAGCTGTCCTGGGAGGCCTGCTCCAGGTTCAGTACCGAGAAGAACACCTGGTCCTGCCAGGCGCTGAGCCAGTTCAGGCCAATACTGCCCCAGCGGTAGCGGGGCGAGCGCCAGACCGCGGTCAGGCTGCCGGTGTACTCGGGTGACAGCACCGGGCGGTTGCCCTGCAGGTCGCCGGTGTCGGTGAGGGTGCGCTTGAACTCGGCATCGAGCCAGGCGCCGGTGGCGCCGAGCGTGAGACCCGCCAGCGGTGACCAGCTCAGCTCTAACTCAATGCCCTGGCCGTCGACGCCATCGACGTTGCCGGTCTGGGCAATGCCGTTCTCGATGATCTGGACCTGGTAGTCCTCATAGTCGTAGATAAACCCTGATAGCTGGTAGCGCAGCCGTTGCGCGATGAAATCCCCGCGCAGACCCATATCGAAGTTCCACACTTCCTCCGGCGCGAATACCGACAGCTCACGGGTGGCCTCCGGGTCAAAGCCGCCCGCTTTGAAGCCCTTGGCGGCGTTGGCAAACCAGGTGTGCTGAGGCGTGATCTGCCAGCTGGCATAAAAGCGCGGCTGCCAGTCGTCCCAGTCTTCCTGCAGTGACTCCAGGCCGTCGGTGGAATAACCCAGCAGGTTGCCGGAGGGGTTCAGCTCGGTGGCATTCAGGGTCGCCACCACGCTGGTTACCGGGTCGGCCCGGTAGTCGAACTCCTTGTCGTCATAGCTGTAACGCAACCCGGCGCCGACGCTGATGCGATCTGTTATCTGCCAGTTCACATCGCCATACACGCCAGCGCTGAAGTAGTCGCCTTGCTGCTCCGCTACCTCCAGTACCGCGTCCTGACAGGCGCCGAACACCGGGGTGAAGGCCGGGGAGCACAGCGGTGTGCCCGCCAGCAGGTTGGTGTCGCTGTAGCCCAGCTCGATGGTGGTATCGATGGACTCGTCGAAAACGATGCCGCCGACGACCCAGTCGAGTCGCCCGCTGTTGCCGGACAGGCGCAGCTCCTGGCTAAAGGTCTCGCTGTTCCGGTCAGCAAAGCTCGCCGAGGTGAGGAAGGTGGCGCTGCCATCCACGTCGAAATCATTGGGGCTGTCGTTCTCGTGCCAGGCGGTGATGGATTTCAGCGTCATACCGTTACCCAGCTCCCAGCTAAGCTGCAGGGAGATGTCGCTGCTCTCGATATCGTCGAAGGTGTCGATATCGGTAGCGAGTACGCTGTCGTAGGGATTTGCGGGCACGCCGCCGGTGGCGGCCAGGTCAGCGTCCAGGGTTTCGTAGCCCAGCCCGCCGGAATGGGTTTGCTGGTAGGAGGCGCGCAGCACGGCGTCAAAGCGCCCGCGGTTGTAGCCGAGCGCAAACTGCGCGCCCCGGGTGTCGCGGTCACCGATGGGTTGGTCCGCCACCAGGTTGTCGGCATCGCCTTCATCGTCGTAGCTGAATACCGAACCGCGCAGGGCCCAGTGTTCGTTGAGCGGCAGGTTGGCGGTAGCGTAGCCGCCGAAGTAGTCGTTTTCGCCCGCTTCCAGCTGAACATTGACCGAGCGCTGCTGGTCGGGTCGGAAGTGTCGTACCAGTATCGCGCCGGCCGAGGTATTGCGGCCAAACAGCGTACCCTGTGGCCCCTTGAGCACTTCCACCTGCTCCACGTCCACCAGGGTGACGGCCGTGCTGTTGATGCGCCCGCGGTAGGTGTCGTCCACGAAGAAGCCGACGCTGGCCTCGCCGCCGATGCCAAAGCTGTTGGAACTGATGCCGCGAATGGCGAACAGCGGTGTGCTTACCCCCTGCTCCCAACCGCTGAAGTTGGGGGTCGCCAGCACAATGCTCTCCAGCCGTTGCAGGCGGTTGCCGGCCAGGAACTCGCTGTCGAATACCGAGATCGCCAGCGGCGTGTCCTTCAGCGTGGAATCCCGGTGCTGGGCCCGCACGATCACCTCCTCCATGCGGCGGGTACCGGGCGCCTGCGCGTTTGCCGCGATTGCGTGAGTGAGTGTTAGGCAGACGGTGATAGTAAGAGCGGCGGTTCGCAAAGACGCATTTCCCTACTGAATTGATGTTGTCGAGTATAGATAGGCCGGGCCCGGTGTTCCCAGAGCGCGCCTCACTTTTGTCGAGGCCGGTGTGCTAGGCCGCCACCTCGGCCTTGATGATCACATAGCGCAACACGTCCCGCCGGTACGCCCAGTGCAGGAACCCTGCAGTCCCCGCGTACTTCAGCCGTGACCGCGTCGGCAGCTGACGGGCCTTCTCGCGGTAGCGCGACCACCAGCCTGAAAACCCGAGCATGACCTCGCGGCTGATGTCCCTGGTCTCAATGTGATTGAACCCCGCATCCGCGAGCTGCGCGGTGTAGTGCGCTTCGGTGAGCAGGTTGGCCCGGGGTATGCGAGAGGCCTGCAGCATGGCGCGCAGCGGCAGTTCAAGGAGGCCGCCGGGGTAGTTTGCCGCCAGGACGAAGTCGGACAGGCACAGCTTGCCGCCCCCGGAGAGTGTGCTCGCCGCATGCGCAAAAAAGCCTGGCCTGGCTGGAAAATGGTAGGCGCTGTCCAGGCAGAGGATGCGATTGGGGGTGGCCGCGTCCGGTGCAGGCCGACAGTCAGTATCGGCCACGTCTCCCTGGCCAAGATGCCGGCAGTGTTGCTGCTGGCCGTGCTGCTGCAGCCGTTGTTTTGCCCTGGCGGTCTGACTCGCCGACAGGTTCACGCCCTGCAGGGAAGCCACGTCGAAGTGCTCCAGCCACAGCAGTAGCTGGTCGCCGCAGCCAAAGCCGACATCGAGCACCTGGCTGCTGCTGTCCAGGCCGGCCATGGTGCCCAGTTCAAGCGCCAGCCTGCGGCAGGCCTCGGAGTAGCTGTCTCCCTCGCACCATAAGCCGAGGTTCCCCCAGGACTGACCGCCATCGTTGAGAGCGACCTCGGCGGTGTCGAAAAACTCAGTGGCCACCGGGATGCGACCAGGGTATCTGTGCACCCAGGCCGGTAGCTACCCGCATGGCCGACTGTACGGCTGCATCCAGCAGAGGCACGCGCTCTGTCATATAGGCCCCGCACAACCAGAGCCGGTTACCGGGCGCAGCCTGCAGGGCCTGGAGCGACCGGACCGACTGGCGGCTGTCGCGGGTGACCACGGGCCGGGTGAAGCTGGCCCTGGCGAGTTCGCGCTCGGCGGGTATATCCACGACCGGGTGCCAGGTCTGGTAGACCGGGTCCTGGCTACGGAATCTCGAGAAGGCGCGGGTCATGTCCACTGACACCTGTGCCCGCCCGCTGCCAGCTGGCAGGGTGTAGCCCACCGGTGAGCGCGGTGAGGCGCTGCTGGGCATCACCCGCCCGTCGGTGTGAATACAGAGCTCCGAGCTTTCATAGGGTATGGCCTCCAGCAGGGCGGCATGTTCCGGAAAGGGCGCCAGCATGGCCGCCGCCTGGTGCGCTTGCGCCGCGACCACCACGTGATCAAATTCTGCGCTGCGGCCGTCGCGTTGTTCGATACGCAGGGTATTGCCGACGGGTGACACGCTGGCAATGGGCGCATTGGTTTCCAATCGAGTGCCCTGCAACAGGCGCGGCACAATATTGTCGACCCCGCCTTCGGCATACATCACCCCGAAGTCATGAATGCCGCCCGCGAGATAGTCGATCATGATGTCGGCGGGATAGTTGAGGACGCTGGCGTAGTCACAGGTACAGGTTACAGAGAGGATGGGTAGCAGTACCGTGTCGACAAACTCGGCAGCAGTCTGCCGCGCGTCAAGGTACTCGGCGAAGCTGATATCGGCAAAGCTGTCGCCGCAGTGGAGGTCTTGCTTCACGCGCCGGAAAAACCGCTGGTTCTGCAGCGCCAGTCGCCAGGCACGCGGACTCAGCAAGCTCTCGGGCTTGAGGAAAGCCAGGCTGTACCGACCGGCGCGCAGCGTGCCGTAGTGCAGCAGAATGCGACCGGCCTCGTCGGCAAACACACCGGCGTGGTCGCTCTCGATGGTCCGCACACCGATGGCCTGGTACAGCGACAGCAGATTCTGGTAGTAGCCCCGGCAAAAGATGCGCAGGGGAATATCAATCCTGGTGACGCTGCCGCGGCTCTCGTAGTCCACCGCGTAGGCGCCCATGCCGGCCCGCGCGCCGGCCTCAAACAGGGTGACCTCGGCCTGCTCACGCAATAGCCAGGCGGTGGACAAGCCGGCGATGCCGGAGCCGATAACGGCAATGCGCGGGGTCATCGGCTGCCCCTACAGCGTTGCCTGAATGTCCTCGAACTGCCGGCTGAGCGCGCTCAGTCGCTCCACAGCATCCTGGCCGGGCGCCTGGTCGGCGTGCTTTAGCATGTCGAACAGGTAGTCGATCTGGTCGATCAGGGTGGGTAGTTGGTAGGTGCCTTCCGCGGTGACCAGTTTTTCCAGGGCGGCATCGATAGCGCTGGCGCGGGGGCTGGCGTCATCCACCTCTTCACGCTCAGCTTCCAGCGCCGCCGCCAACCGACGGGCCCGATCCAGCAGGCCGACGGTGTCGCGCAGGAACACCAGCTGTTGGCTGGCCGTGTCGGCGCTGACGCCGTTGGCGGTGACCCGCGGGTCCATCACCAGCGTCAGTTGCGCCTCGCTGACAGCCTCACCCACACGCAGCCGCAGCCTGTAGCGACCCGGTGCCGCCAGCGGCCCGTCGTCGAATTGCTCCTCGGCATCCTGGTCATCTTCATCCGGTATCTGCCAGGCGCCGCGCCAGCGCATATCCCAGTGGAAGCGATTGAGGCCGGTGTTGGCGGTCAGCGTTTCGTTCTCTATGAAGCGCAGACGGTTCATCGCCATGTCTTCGATCACTTCCACCTCGCCAGCGTCCTCGTCTTCAGCCAGGCTGCGGAATGCGTTGACCAACTCGCCGTCGGCGTCGAGGATTTCCAGCTCTACCCGGCCATCGACCGAGTCGGGCAGGTAGTAGTCGATGATGGCGGATGCGGGTGGGTACTGGGGCACCGCCTCCGCGTCGATGTTGCGAAAGCCCTGGCGGTAACGAATCGCCGCGGCGGGTTCGAACAGGGTGAGCGCCGCCGGAGACTGCGGCCAGGCGGACTGGCGCAGGCTTGCCAGGCTATCCAGCACCCAGAAACCGCGGCCCATGGTAGACAGCACCAGGTCGCCGCGGTGCAGCTTGATATCGGTGACCGGCGTGACCGGCAGGTTCTGCTGGAAAGACTGCCAGGACTCGCCGTCGTCAAAGGAGACAAACAGCCCATACTCGGTGCCGGCAAACAACAGCCCCGGGCGCTCGGGGTCTTCCCGCACCACGCGCACAGGATAGTCCTGCGGGATGCCGTTGCGGCCATTGGTCAACAGGCGCCAGCGCTTGCCGTAGTTCTCGGTTTTATAGATGTAGGGCTTCCAGTCGCCAAGCTGGTAGCGCAGCACGGCGATGTAGGCGGACGCCGCATCATGGGGCGAGGGCTCCACCGCATCTACCCGGCCGCCTTTTGGCAGCCCGCGCGGTGTTACGTCGGTCCAGTTCGCGCCGTTGTCACGGGTGACGTGCACTGGGCCGTCGTTGGCGCCAGTCCAGATCACACCGGCCTGCACCGGGGACTCCCGCAGGGAATACAGGGTGCTGTAGAACTCTTCGCCAGTGATGTCCCGGGTGATGGGTGATCCGGAAATCACCTGTTTGTCGGCTTCAAAAGCGGTCAGATCCGGTGAGATAGTCTCCCAGGAGCGGCCTTCGTCGGTGGTGCGATGCACATACTGTGAGCCGTGGTAGACCACCCCGGGGTTGTGCGGCGAGACGTGAATGGGGGCAACCCGCTGGAAGCGGTAGCGCAGCTCCGCCGGGTTGTGGCCGTACATATCTGCGGCCCCCACGTAGTAGCCCCGCTCGGTGCCAGTGCGTTTGTCGTAGACACCGAAGCGGCCCTTGCAGTTGGCGTACACGGTGTTGTGGTCACCGGGTTTGGGCACTGCCGGGCCGGTTTCGCAGCCGCCGGTCTCGATCAGCCAGCGCTGGGGGTGTTGGGCGCCGTAGGGCGCGCGGCTGGGCACGGCGATGGTGGACCAGTTGTCCTGCTGGCCGGCGTACAGCCAGTAGGGATACTGGTCGTCCACTTCCACCTGGTAGAGCTCGGCGGTCGGCTGGTTGAACTGGGTCGACCAGGTCTCGCCGCCGTTGAAGGTGACGTTGGCGCCGCCGTCATTGGCCTGTATGAACAGGCTCGGGTCCTCGGGGTTGATCCACATGTCGTGGCTGTCACCGTGGGGTGGCGTCACCTTGCTCCAGCTCTTACCGCCATCTTCGGATTTGTAATAACGCGTGGCCATGACCCAGACAATGTCGGGGTTGGTGGGGTCGACGTCGACATTGGTGTAGTAGAACGGCCGGCTGCGAATACCCTTTTTGCTGGAGACCTGTTCAAAGCTCTCGCCCTGGTCGGTGGAGCGGTACAGGCCGCCCTCATCACCCGGTGCCTCCACCAGCAGGTAGACAATGCTGGAATCCGCGGGAGAAATGGCGAGGTCCATCTTGCCGATGGTGCCTTGGGGCAGGCCCGTGGTGATGCGTCGCCAGTTGGCGCCACCGTCAACGGATTTGTAGAGGCCGCCGTCTTCCTGGGTTCCGCCGCTGATGATCGTCCAGGGTTTGCGCTCGGCGCGCCAGGCGGTGGCAAACACCACATCCGGGTTGCCGGGCAGCAGTTCCAGGTCCGAGAAGCCCACTGCGGCAGACTTGTACAGCACCCGCTGCCAGCTCTGGCCGCCGTCGGTGGTTTTGTAGACGCCGCGCTCCGGGTTCGGGTTGAAGGCCTGGCCGATGGCGGCTACCCATACGGTGTTGTTGCTGCGCGGGTCGATTTCCACCGCGCCGATGTGGCCAGTCTTCTCCAGGCCGACGGCCTCCCAGCTGTCGCCACCGTTCACCGATTTGTAGACGCCCTTGCCGGCAATAATATTGCTGCGCAGGCCGTCGGTGCCGGTGCCCACGAAGAGGATGTTGGGGTCGCTCTGGGACACGGCGATATCGCCGATAGAGGGTGTCTCGAAATAGCCGTCAGAGACGTTGCTCCAGCTTTCCCCGTAGTCGGTGGTTTTCCAGACGCCACCGCCCGAGGCACCCAGGTAGAAAGTGCCACGCTCCTTGACGGTGCCTGCCACGGCGGTAACCCGGCCGCCGCGCAGGGGGCCGACATTGCGGTATTCAAGTGCTTCCCAGCCCTCCGCCCGCAGGGGAGCGAAAGGCAGCAGGGTCAGAACGATGAGCAGGGTGGGTACGGCGAAGCGCATGGCGGAGTGTCCAGTGATCGGTAAACGAGAAACGTTATCACCGGTACGCGGGGAGCGAAAGATGCGAGGGCGGCCCTCGCATCCCTGGATGTCAGAACGGGCGCGTGAAGGCCGTCAGGAAGAATAACTGGGTTTCTTCTTCAACAATCGGGCTGTCGGCGGCGTTGTCGATCAGCCGGCTGGCGCGCAGCAGGGTCGTGACTCGCCACTTGCTCTCCCCCAGGGGCACACTGACCAAGCCCTGCAGGCCGAGGCGCTCGACGCCGGCATCGGCGTCGTATTCCGCCAGGCCGCTGTCAATGGACTCCTGGGCGCTGACATTGAAAAACGACTCCTTGTAGGTGTCATCCCCCAGTCGCAGCACCGGGCCGACAGCATAGAACCCGCGCCCGGAGCCGAGGCGTCCGCGGCGATTCAGCGATAGGTCGATGTAGGCACCCTCGTGGCCGGAGCCCACGTCCTGCGCCAGAGTGGCGGAAGCCACCCAGCGGCGTGTCCCGGCTTCCACGTAGACCCGGGCCTCTACCGAGATGTCGACTTCGTCCAGGCCATCAATGGAGTCATCGCGCACGTTAAAGCCTGGCGCCAGGGCCGCGCCCACATTGACGAAGCTGCCGGACTCGGCAATACGGCTGCGGTAGAAAAACCCGCCCAGGCCCTGGGGTACGTTGGCAAAGTATTTGGTGCCTTTGCCGTCCATGTAGCGGAAGTCGAAGTAGGGGATGGGTTGCAGGTTGTAGTCGTCACTGCCTACGAACTTGGGGTTGGCGATGATGCCCAGCCCCCACTGGTTGCGCCAGCCTGCCTGCTGCATGCCCACGGCACTGGGAACGCCGGTGGCGGCCGCCACGGCGGCGCCGTCGGCATCCTGCTGAGCCGCCGCCTGGGAGGCCAGTGACAGCAGTACTGCCGTTAAAAAACCGGTGCGGAGAAAACCAGCCATTTCGCGCTACCTCTTACCACTGTGCGATGCATGTCAGGGTGTTACGCAGGCAAGCGTCCGCTGGCCCAACAGAATATGGACAAATTGAGCGCGACCCGGTTGGGAAGTAGGGGTTCCTAGGGGATGGCGGTCGCCTGCCAGGCCACTGCTCGCCATTCGCCGTCGCGTTGTACAAAGGTGCCGGTGTTGAAAAACTCTCGGGTAGGTGACCCGTCGCGAGGCTCGGCGACCAGTCGAAAGGTCAGCACCGCGGTAGTGCCGTAGAGCTGGATATTGATGTCTTCGCCGCGGTAGCGATTGTCGGCCAGGCTGGCGGGCTGGGTGCCGGCGGCGAAAGCGGCCATGCGCTCGGGCTTGCCGCTGCGCTGGCCGCTGGACGAGGTATACACCAGTTCCCGCGCCCAGAATCGATCGTGTGCCTCAGCCTTGTGGGTGTTGGCCAGAAACGTCTCCAGCACCCCGGTGATGTCTGCGACAGGGTCCGCCGCAGCCGCTCGGCCTGGCAGCACCAGTAACAACAGCACCAGGGTCATGACAGGGGGTAATCCAGGGCGGGCTTGCATGTGTGCTTCCTCGTGGCTGCGGCGGCTTTGTCATAGTACGGAGCCGGGTACACGGTTGAAAATACGCTTTGGTCGCGTCAGCGTATATACAGGCCACCTCCCCATACAAGGCAAACTCGTGAGAACTCTCGGATTACTGCTGGCAGCGGCGCTGGCGTCTTCGCTCGCATCCTGCGCCAGTCAGGATGTCAGCGCGGTGGCGCCGGTGTTGGCAGGGGCCGACATCGTCATCCTCGGCGAGGTTCATGACAATCCCACCCATCATCACAACCAGGCGGCGCTGATCATCGATCTTGCACCCGCCGCCGTGGCATTCGAGATGTTGAGCCCGGCCCAGGCGGCCATCGTCAATCGACACAGGGACCGCGGCGATGTGCTGCGCGACGCCCTGGACTGGGGCAGCAGCGGTTGGCCGGACTGGTCCCTGTATCAACCGGTGTTTGCCGCACTGGGTGACACGCCGGCCTATGGTATGGCGTTGCCGTATGAGGAGGTCAGCCGCGCCGTCAATGAGGGTGCGGCTGCCGTGTTCGGCGATGAGGCGGGTCGCTTCGGATTGGACACTCCCCTGCCTGTTGCCCAGCAGCAGGCCAGGGAATCTCATCAGCAGGAGTCGCATTGCAATATGCTGCCGGAGTCGATCCTGGGCGGCATGGTGGAAGCGCAGCGGCTGCGCGATGCCGCGTTTTCTCGCACCACCCTGCAGGCGCTGGCTGAGCGGGGTGGTCCGGTTGTGGTGGTGACCGGCACCGGACATGCCCGCGCGGACTGGGGAATGCCGGCGGTATTGCAGGTAGCGGCGCCCGCGGTAAAGGTGGCCAGCCTGGGGCAGTTCGAGGCGGCGCCGGATACCAGTGCCCCTTTCGATACCTGGCTGGTCGCCACCCCCGCACCCCGCGATGACCCCTGCGCTGCGTTTGCCGGTCGTGAATAAGCAGCTATCTTGCAGTTAAGAATGCAGTTCCCGGCGGCAGGGTCAGCATGGGGCCGTACGCAATAACAATAATCTGGGAGTAGTGGATATGGATGCACAGCTCAAAACCCCGTCGGATACCGATACCGTGATAACTGAACTGATGGTGCCGGCCTATGCCAACTTTGGCGGCAAGATTCATGGCGGCTACCTGCTATCGATGATGGATAAGGTGGCCTATGCCTGCGCCACCAAATTTGCCGAGAACTACTGCGTTACCGTGGCGGTGGATGGGGTGGAGTTCCTGCAGCCGGTCGATGTTGGTGACCTGGTTTCCATGCAGGCGCGGGTGAACTATACCGGTGGCTCTTCGCTGGTAGTGGGTATTCGCGTGATAGCCGAGAACTTCCAGGAAAAATTTGTGAAGCACACCAACACCTCCTACTTCACCATGGTCGCCAAGGATGAGGCAGGCAATGCCGCCCACGTGCCCGGGCTGCGTCTCACGGACACCGAGGATTTGCGGCGCTACTCCGAGGTGTTGATGCGCAAGAAGCTCAAGGCCTGGTACCGGGATTCCATGCAGAAGCAGCGCGATGATTTTGACTCGGTGATCCAGGCGGCGAACCTGGCCGATGAGAATTGTGTGGTGGATATTCCCGGTCTTGGCACCGGTGTATGAAACGCCGAGGCGATTCCAGCCGTGGAAGAGTGGCGCCCTGTGGATCAGGGCGCGCACTCGATTTGTTTTTCTGATTTAGCCCCCGTAGCACTCATCAGCCTTCCTTGTCATTGCCAAGGTCGGCGCTGTCATCTGCCCTGTTAGTTTGCTTGGCATCGATTACGCTCATGGCCATGAACGATCCGAGGATTGCCAGGTTCAGAAAGGGGAGTACTGCGTCGTGCATTGTTACTGCCTCCTGGAAGCTTGGGTTGTCATTGGTAGTGTCAAAAAACTTCAACACACACAGCAACTTAGCTGTGTATCTGCAATACGCGATGCGCGGATTTACTGGATGCGGTGTGATCAGTTTTTGAACAGCTCTAGTCCCCAGACGGCCCGGCGTGGCGAGGGAAAACCATCGCTGGGCGGGTCAGCCGCGCGAAGGGCAGCACTCGGCTGTTAACATGCGTCGCCAGAACACCACTGTTAGCAACAAGGGAAACCACTCATGCGTGCACCAGCGATAGCCCTGGCGATGATGGGGCTGATGGCGTGTAGCCAGGATGCTCCAGAGCCTTCGCACACCGAATCCGACGCGCCGGCAATGACGATTGTCGAGCGCATCGAGGCCGCGGAAGCGGCGGGAGAGTCCTTCGAATTTGCCAGCCAGCTCGACCAGATTGCGGCTGAGTATGTGCGCCTGGCGTTGCTGTTCGGCACCATCGATCCCAACTACGTGGATGCCTACCACGGCCCCGCCAGTTGGCGGCAGGCGGCGGTCGCCGCCTCCACAGAGCTGGAGGACGCGCCGCAGGAACGACTGTTTGTGATCGGCGCCGAGATCGATCGGCTGATTCAGGCCATAGACGACCTGGAATTCGATGACGACGCTGAAGCCTTCCGGGCTGTGCAGCTATTGAAAACCGTGCGCGCGCTGGCGGTGCGCTTCAACGTGGTCGCCGGCAAACCGGTCAGCTTTGACGAGGAAGTGGCCGGCATCTACGACGTCGCGCCACCCAGCTATGACCTGTCCCAGTACGACACCGTGCTGGCCGAAATCGACGCCCTGCTGCCTGGCGAGGGCTCCACCGCGGAGCGGGTCGATGCCTTCCGCAACTCCCTGGCAATCCCTTCGGACAAGCTGCAGGCCGTGTTTGATCGCGCCATCGCCGAATGTCGCGCCCGCACCGCTGCGCACTTTGCCCTGCCGGAGGCTGAGCATTTCCGGATGGAGTTTGTGAATGACAAGCCCTGGTCGGGCTACAACTACTACCAGGGCGGCTTTGAAAGCCTCATCCAGATCAATACCGATTTTCCGATCATCATCGACCGCGCCGTGGACCTTGGCTGCCATGAAGGCTACCCGGGCCACCATGTCTGGAACCTGTTTATCGAAGAGGAACTGGTCAACACCCGCGGCTGGATCGAGTACACCTTGAATCCCCTGTTCGGTCCCTTTGGCCCGATGGCCGAGGGCTCCGGCAACTACGGTATCAAGCTGGCGTTCCCCGGTGACGAGAAGATCAACTTCGAACGCGAGGTCTTGTTCCCCATGGCGGGGCTGGACCCGGCGCTGGCCGATAAACTGGATGCTCTCAACGCGCTGACGGGCAAGCTGTCCCACGCTACCAACGAGGTGTCCCGACGCTACCTGGACGGTGAGCTGGGTCGCGAAGATGCTGCCGTCATGATGCAAAAGTACTACCTGGCCAGTGCCGAGAAGTCTGCCCAGCGCCTGCGTTTTGTCGACGCCTACCGGGCCTACGTCATCAACTACAACATTGGCCAGGATATCGTGCGGGCCTATGTGGAGGCTGGTGACGACCCCTGGGCGCGCTTCCGGCGCATTCTTACTGCGCCGTTGACAGCCTCGGATATCCAGGAGGATGTAGCCGCGCGCTAGCCCTCATTGGCCAGCGCGCTGGCCCAGGCCGCATCCAGCCAGGCCTGGGTGCGCTCGCTGGCGCGCATCCACTGTTCGCGCATCGAGGTATCGCTGATAGCGCTGCCGAAATCCTCAAACATCAGCGCCGCGCCGGGCAGTGCTGAGGAAATCGAGAGGCTGTCCTTTTTTGCCGATGGCCCCCAGCCGCCGCCACTAAGGACGAAGTCAGCAGAACCGTCCGGGTTTTGAGACAGGAAGTTGTCAATATGGATGACGGCCTCCGGGCCAGTAATACGCAGGTCCATCACCACCGCCCCGGAGTCGAAGCCACAGTTCCAGGTAGACGTGGCGCCATTGGAGAATTGCAACACGCCGCTGCCGCTGATCGCCGCGCCGGTTTGCTTATCCCGCCGCAGGTAGGCACTGGCCTCCACCAGCTCCACGTCTGCGGGCAGGTATTCAACGGCGGCGCGCATGTTGTACCAGCCGGCATCACCGATGGCGCCCATCGGTTCCAGCACGGTATTGAAACGGATGTTGCCCCGGTCCCTGAGCTTGAACTGGAAGGCCGACGCCACCGACCAGGGATTGAGGCGCCTGGCCTTGATGTCCAGGGTGCGGGGGTGGTGCACGAAGTGGGTGCCGTCCATGAAGGCGACATCGTTCTTGCGGCAGGCGGCCATGATGCGCCGGGCCGATGCCTGGCTGGCGAGAGGCTTCTCGCATAGCACGTGCTTACCCTTGCCAGCGGCATCGATGCAGATCTCTTCCTTGACGCTGGTGGGTGTTGCCACATAGATCGCATCCACCCGGTCCGACGCCGCCATGTCCGCCCACGAGTCGAAGGTCGCTGCGACCTCGTGCCTGGCGGCGTACTGGCGCGCGGTCTCCATGCGGCGGCTGGAGACCGCGGCAAGCCTGGCATTGCCAGCCAGCTTGATCATCCCGGCCATGGAGTTGGCGATACCGCCGGTGCCAACCACGCCCCAGCGCACCTCGCGCGGCTGCGCCGCCGCCGTACTCGAGCCCAGCACACCCAGGCTCGGTGCTGCGCTGACCAGCGCTGCGCTGGCGGTGGTTTTCAGGAATTGGCGGCGTGTGGTGTCGTTCATGGGGCTTCTCCCGGGTCTGATTGGAAACCGCGCTCAGATACCCAGTATAGGACTTGAACCAGCCGGGCATATTTTCCCCGGGTGCCTGTCGGGGGGCGCAGGTCGTGGTATACACACTCCCTGATTTCATCCAGCGAGCGGTGGAGAGCCCCATGACCAATCCCCTGGCAGTACACATCGGCAATGATGATCTGCCCTTCGTTGATATCGGCGACGGCAGCCAACTCAAGGTGCTGCAGGTGCGGCCCAAGGAAGGACTGTGGATCATCGAGAACATCTTTATGGCGGGTTACGAGGTGGACACCCACAAACACACCGGCCCGGTATTCGGCTACACCCAGTCCGGCGCCTGGAAGTACAAGGAATACGACGACGTGAACCGGGCCGGTTCGTTCTTGTATGAACCCGCCGGGTCTGTGCATACCCTCACCTGCATCGAGGACAACACCCGCGTCTGGTTCCAGATGTACGGCTCCAACATCAATCTCGATGCGGATGGCAATATCACCTCGGTGATAGACGGCGCCACCACCCTGGAGTTCTACCTCGCCATGTGCGCCGAAATGGGCCAGCCCAACCCGCCGGTCATCGTCGACTAGGGCCCCGTGGAGATCGATGTCTACAGCCCCGACAGCTATACCCGGGGCATCCCCCACCAGCAGTTTGCCTGGTTGCGCGCCAATGACCCGGTGCATTGGCAGCAGCACCCGGAGGGCTATGGCTACTGGGTGCTGAGCCGGCACGCAGACGTGCTGCAGGTGTCTCGCGACTTCAAGACCTTTTCTGCCGAGCGCGGCTTTGTCATGGCGGATGACCTGCCCGACGACATTCTGGAGATGGCGCGCAACCAGCTGCTGGGCATGGACCCGCCCCGGCACGGGCCCCTGCGCCGCGCTGTGATCACGCGCTTTACCTCCCGCATGCTGGCGGCCCTGGAGCCGCGGGTGCGGGAGATCGCCGGCCGGGTAGTGGCTCAGATTACCGAGCCCACGGAGGTCAACTTTGTGGAGAGCCTGGCCGGCGATCTGCCAACCGCCGTGATCTGTTCGATGCTGGAGATTCCCGAGGACATGTGGGGGCAAATCCGCCGCTGGTCCGATCTGCAAACCTCCAGCAGCGACCCCGACCTGGGCGGCAGCATGGAAGAGGTGAATCAGGCCACCGTGGAGATGGGCACCTACGGTTTCGAACTGGCCATGGCGCGCAAGGACGCCGGCGGCGACGATCTGATCTCACTGCTGATCAACCAGGAGGTGGAGGGCCACCAGGTGTCGGAGATGGAGTTCGCCTCCCTGTTTGTGCAGCTTACCGTGGCCGGCAACGAGACGACACGCGGGTTGATTTCCAGTGGCATGCACGAGCTGCTGGCGCGGCCCGAGCTGCTGGCGCAGCTGCGCGCCGAGCCGGCGCTGCTGCCGCTGGCGGTTGAGGAAATGTTGCGCTGGACCTGTCCGCTGCACTACTTTCGTCGCACCGCCACCCGGGATGCCGAAGTTGGCGGGCAGGCCATCCGCGAGGGGGACAGGGTGGTGATGTTGTACAGCTCGGCGAACTTCGACGAGGCGGTGTTTGACGACCCGCTCCACTTCAACATTCAGCGTGACCCCAATCCGCACCTGGCGTTTGGCCACGGGATTCACCTGTGCCTGGGCGCCAACCTGGCTCGCCTCGAGGCGCGCGTGTTCTTCGAGGAGTTTTTCCGCGCGTTCAGCAGCATAGAATCCGCCGGCGAACCGGTGTTTATCCGCTCCAATCTAATCCACGGTTTCAAGGACATGCCGGTTCGCCTGACGCCGACCTCCGCCTGAGCAATCTTGCAATAGTCGTGGCTTCGACTACTTTCAGATAACGCAGGTGAAAAATGTAAGCGGCCCTGCACAAGACACACCGTTCTCTCAAGGGAATGCAAAAAAGCAGTACCGGCGCGCCACTACCACTGGCCGAACCCGGTACAGACGGCTTAAAAAGTCGTCGATGGCGGCTGGAAGCCGACGGTGTTACTTGTCAGGGGGCTGGCCTTGAGCGCAGCTAATGTGCGCCTGGCTGGCTTTCACGAAGGCAAAATTCTATTTGCTGGCTACGTGCGCTGCCCCTAGTGAACCTGCCTACTCGCCTGTTGGTTGATCAAGAGATCGTTCAACTCAGGGGAGCACGACATGAATCCTATCTCATCACGACCACGGTCGCGGTTGTCCGCCCTGGCGGGCGGCCTGCTCGCATGCACTGCGCTGTGCGCGGCTGCGTCTGACCGCCTCGACCAGCGCGCGCTTTACCAGCCGCCGCTGGACACGCTTTCAACACTCAAGCTCGATACACCGATTCAACTGGATCAGGCCTTCAGGCCCGGCGACCTGTCGACGCTGGATGCCTCGCTGATTGGCGCCAGCGGACGCCAGCGGGTCATCGTGCGCCTGAAGACGCCGGCCACCGGCAGCCTCGGTGATGTCGACGGCTTCTCCCGTCGCGACCGCAGGAACCAGATCGAGTTCGAGCAATACGACTTTGTGTACCGCTGCCAGTCCGAGCACGCCTCTATCCGCGAGCTGGGCCGCGTTCAGCACGTCCTCAATGCGGTATTCCTCGATGTGCCCGCCGAGGCGCTGCAGGGTATTGCCCGCGATCCCATGGTGGAGCGGGTGGCGCCGGTAGGGCACTACAAGCTCAATCTCGAGGAGACGGTGCCCTATGTAGGGGCCGCCGCCGGGCAGGCCAGCGGCTTTGATGGCAGCGGCGTCAGCGTCGCCGTACTCGACAGTGGTGTGGACTATACCCACGCTGACCTGGGCGGTTCCGGTGATCCCGCTGACTACATCGCAAACGACGGTACCATCATCGAACCGGACACTTTCCCAACCGACAAGGTGGTGGACGGTTTCGACTTTCTCGGTAACGTCTGGCCCACGGGTCCCGGGGGGTTTGATGACCCGCCCCTGCAAGATCCCGACCCGCTCGACGACCTGGCGCTGGAGCCGAACGCCTTTGCCGGCCACGGTACCCACGTGGCGGACATCATTGGCGGCGTGAACGGCGTTGCACCGGGCGCCGATATCTTCGCGGTGAAGGTCTGCTCCTCACTGACGCCCAGTTGCAATGGCATCTCGCTGATTCTGGGCATGGAGTTCTCGGTCGACCCCAACGGGGACGGTGATACCGACGACCGGGTGGACATCATCAACCTGTCGCTGGGCGCCGACTACGGCCAGCCCTTTGACGATGACCTGTCCGCCGCCGTCGACAACGCCAGCGCGCTGGGCACCTTCACCGTATCCTCCGCGGGTAACTGTGGTGATTTCCCCTACTGCACGGGCACACCCTCTTCGGCGCCAACGGCCCTCTCAGTAGCACAGACCAATGTGCCTTCGGCCACGGCCTTTGCCATGAATGTGGTGGAGCCGGCGGCGGATGCGGGGCTCTACCAGGCAGTGAAGTACGCCTGGACGCCAGACCCCACGGAAACCATCTCCGGCCTGGTGCAGTACGGTGACACCGACGGTGACAATCTGCTGGGTTGCGAAGCATTTGATGGCGACCTGACCGATATGATTGTCGCGGTCGATCGCGGTGTGTGTAACTTCAGTCTGAAGATGCAGAACATCGAGGCGGCCGGCGGCAAGCTGGGAATTGTTATGCTGGTAGCCCCCGGCGCGCCATTCTCTGGCGCTTTTGGCGGCGGTGTCCCGGTCACCATCCCCGGCTTCAATATCAGCCAGGTGGATGGCGATATTCTCCGTACCGGCAACGCGGTCGTGGCGTTTGGGCCCGAGTTCAGTGCCCCGCTGGTGGGCAGCACGGTCAGCTCCACGGCTCGAGGCCCGGACCTGTCCTTCAATGGCATCAAACCGGAAATCGGTGCCCCGGGCGCTTCTGTGTCCGCGGAAGTGGCCACCGGCACGGCGCGTACGCCCTTTGGCGGCACCTCCGGCGCCAGCCCCATGGTGGCGGGCGCGGCAGCCCTGCTACAGGAAGCCTGCCGCGCCGGTAGCGGCAAGAGCGACAAGAGCCGGAAAAGCAAAAAGAGCAAGAAGAGCAAAAAGAGCGACAAGAGTCGCAAGGGCAAGAAGTCAAAAGGCTGTTCGCCACTGGAGCTGAAGGCGGCGTTAATGAACAACGCCTTCCGCGACATTGTCAGCGATACCACCGGTGAGCTCGCAGAGATCACCCGTATTGGCGCTGGCGAGCTGCGGGTGGATGCAGCGGCCGAGGCAAGCTCTATTGCCTGGTCACCGGATGACGACCAGCCCTCGCTCAGCCTTGGTTTCGAGGATGTGGACGAGCCGATTACGATCAGGCGCAAGGTTCGCATCAAGAACACGTCCAAACGCTCACAGCGGTTTACCTTCGAGCCGACCTTCCGCTACCTGGACGACGCCATGACCGGCGCTGTGCAGGTCGAGGTCAACAAGCGTCGTCTGCGTGTGCCTGCCGGCAAAAGCCGCTCGGTCAGGGTGAAATTCACCATTGATCCGACATTGCTTGGCGGCAACCCGATGAGCTCCGGCCCGGAAGGTGGCAATCCCGCTTCGCTGACCGCAGCGGAATATGACGGCTACCTGCTGATTCACAGCTCGCGCGGTGACGAGGCGGCGCTGCCCTGGCACATTATCCCGCGCCAGGCGGCATCGGTGGCGCCGGATCGCCAGACTATCGAGCCAATACCGGGGAATCCCGGCGATGTTGTAGACAGCATAGGACTGGTGAACGATGGGGCGGGCGTGGCCCAGAATGACGCTTACACGCTGGTGGGACTCAGTGATGAGATGCCCCGCGGAGAGCGTGGCGCGCAAATGCCGATGCCGGACTTGCGTTCAGTGGGCGTGACGACCATTCCGGTGGGTCCCGGCTTTTGTTCGGCCAACCCCTCCTTCCTGTGGGCCTTTGCGGTCAACACCTGGGATCGGCAGAGTCACCTGCTTCCCGTCAGCCACCAGATCGACCTCGACACTGATCGTGATGGCACGGCGGACTTTACAGTGCTGAACGCGCCGCTGTCGTTCTTCGGCGACGGATCGCTGAGTGATGCTCGCGAGGCTACGGGTGTGCTCGATCCTTCTGGCGGAGTGACGGTGTTCTTCCTGACTGAGCATGCCACCAATACCAACAATTCGGTTTTGCTGATTTGCGCAGAACAGATTGGGTTTAGCCAGGCTGACTTCTTCCGTCCGGTCGATATCGCCGTGAATGCCGTGGATTTCTACAATGGCGGCCCCGGTGATGTCATCGAAGGTATCACCATCGCGCCACTCGGGGAGCAGTACCTCGGGGCCCCAAGCGGCGATCTGCCTTCCGGTGCTGCAGGTGCGCTTGATGTTATTGACTTTGGCGCTCTGCCAGACCTGTCGCCCGAGCTCGGTGTGATGCTGTTTACCAACGGAACGCGCGGAGCCGGCGCTTACGGTGGAGCAACAGAGGATACCGAGGCACTGCTGTTCCTGCTGCCGGGTGTCGAGCCGCCGACCCCGCTGAGCGCGGAGGAGAAAGAGAAGAAAAAGAAAAAGAAGAAGCGCCGCGATGACGACGATGAAGATGATGAAGACGACGACGATGATGAGGACGATGACGGCTGACACTTGGCCGACTCGATACCAGATACGGGGCCCGCGGGCCCCGCTTTTATTTCTTGGGATTTCCCCCTGGCGACTGCAGCGACATGCCGCGTTCACAAAGCATAAAGCCGCCACGCGCGCTTACCCGATAGTCCCAGCGATCTGAGCCGCGCTCGAATACCACCCGGTAGCCATCGATCAGCGCCTGGGTGTACATGCGGCCTGGCTCCGGGCAGCCCATGGCGCCGTTGGGCCACACCGTCGATTCGGCCAGCACCACGCTGGCATTGCTAACGCCACGTGCTGCGAGGTCCTCACGCAGTGTCTCCAGAACCGCCTCCGGCACTTCGCCAGTGACCGGGGCTTCCGGGCTGTCGACTCGCTGCAGCGGTTTCCGCTCCAGTGTCTCTTGCCGGGCTTCCAGGGCAGCCGCGGATTGGCGCTCCGTTGTAGGCGACTCATCGGCGCAGGCACCGAGTGCAATAGTCGTAAGCCAGGCCGCGAAAAACATCGTCTGCCTTTTCATAGTGCTTCCCCCCATGGACAACCTCATGGATAACCCTGACCCTATTCCTGCCGGTGGTGGACGTCCAGCCGTGGCGATAGCTATATGAACGCATAAGCCTGCGCCTGGTTGACCGGGTTGGGGAGCAAGGAAAGGGCCACGCCGTCGTGGAGACGGCATGGCCCTTGATCTTGAAACGGCGGATGCAGCTACTCCCCCGGTTCGGTGTACCTGACGACAAGCCTGGGCGCGCCGCTGAACGACTCGCTGCCAAAGTACACCTGCACACTCTGCAGCCTCGCTTCGTTGCCCATGACGAGCCAGCCGAAGTTGCTCTCCGGGTTGTCCACCCAGGCCTGGACATCCGCCTGCAGTCCCGCGCCCGACCACCGGGTGGTGCTGGCGGACAGGGCGGTCGCGCTGGGGCTGGCGACAAAATCCCCACCGGGGTTGACCCAAAATTCAGTGTCGAAGAAGCGGTGCAGCCAGGTGACCTCATTGGGGGTTGCGGGCTCCGCGCGTCCCCGGCCGCCGCCGACGCCTACGGTGGTGCCCTCGTCCCAATCCGCCTGCAGCCGATGCATGCTCATGGTGAAACCGGAGTCGTGGGAATCGCTGACGGTCATCGTCAACTCGACAGAGTCGACAATCGATCCTGCGGGAATGGCGCTGAGATCAAAGGCAAGCAGGCCGCGCCGCACACTGCCCGTGCGGTTGCGGCCAATAAACAGCCGGCCGTTGGAGATACTCCCTTCCGGGGTGTCCGCAAAAATGCTGGCATCCTTGCTGGCGCCGGTGATCAGCAGCCCCGGGCCGGATTCGTCTGGCAGCTCGGGCAGCGAGTTATCGGGAACCACAAAGTCCGCGAACGGCGAGGGTGTGCCGAAGGGCACATTGCGGTCTCGTCTGCCGTAGCTGTTGCCCCAGCGTGGATAATTGTCGGTAAAGGTCTTCATGAAGGCGACGAGGTCGGCTTCATCCTGCTCGCTTAGGCCGAGGTTGCCCATCAGCTCCACATTGCGTGTTTCGTAGTACTCACTCCTGGGCCAACAGCTCACCCCAAAGCCGGGGTGGGTCGCATCGGCCGGCTCGACACACTCTGGCAGCACGTCGCGGGTGTTGTAGTAGTGCACAACTTCTTCCAGCGTCTTCAATATGCCGTTGTGCATATATGGGGGAGTCAGCTCCACGTTTCTCAGGGTGACGGTCTTTTGTTGGCCGGCGACTTCCTCGGCGGGCGTCGCTTCACCGCGCACGGCCTCGAGATTCGGGTTCCCTACCAGACCCGGGTCCGCAGCCTGGCTGCCTGCCACTTCCGGGTTGGCCGGCATGCCGACGTTTTCGTAGCGGAAATCGCTGAGGGCCGCCGGTGTGCCATCGCCACTGATGCCGCGGGTCTTATGGCACTGACTGCATTGCGCGGCGCCGTTGAACAGGGCTTCCCCGCGCATCTCTTCGGCTGTGAAAGAGGTCATGCCCGCGGCGACAAAGTCGAACTTGGAGTCGAAGCGGTTGAACATCCAGCTTCGTTCGAACGCTGCGATTGCCGATGCCATGGCGTCGAAGGCTTCAGCCGCCTGTGGCGTGCCAGCCTGAAGACTGGCTAGCTCAATGTTGAAAAGCTCCCTGAACTCTGCCCGGTACAGCGGTCGCTCGCGCAGCCGTTCCACCACCGACCACCGGTCTGGCATGGCCATTTCCAGGGGGTTGGTAAACGGGCCTTTCGCCTGTTCCACCAGGTCTCTGGCGCGACCGTTCCAGAACTGGCCGCCAATGAACCGGCTGCCGTTCCATTGAAACGCCGGGCTCAGTGCGGCATAGGCCGCGCTCGGTGCGTTCAGGCCGCCGGTGGCGCGGGGTATCGAGCCATTGGACACCGCTGTCCCCTGCTCGACGTTGGCCAGATCGACGAAGGAAAGCGAGGGCGCCTGCTCCATGCCGAAGCGCCCATCGCGCAACTGGGTAGGTACCCTGGCGTTGCGGAGAGAGTGGCAGCTCTCGCAGGATTGATTGCGGTTCAGGGACAGGTTGATGTCGGTGAACAGTTCTCTCCCCAGTCGCTCTGTGTCGTCAAATCGTTGCGCGGCTGCTTCTGAGGGCAGGAGGATAAAAATGCAGATGAGTAACGCCAAATAGTGCATAGCCAGACCTCTCGCTAATCACAGTTTGCTCGAGCCGGGCTAGCCTGCCTGCCCATGCCCCACTCAGTATTGACTTGAAACAATTCCGCTCTGGACTTGATGAAGCTGTAACGAAAAATTCATCCACTGCAGTGCTGCAGGTATCCCGAGTGAGGCTTTCGCCTTAGGCCAGCGAAAGGAAATTCGAATCGGCCCGGCCGGCAAGCAGCAGAGCGGGAGCAACACCGGTTTGTGCGATGACGCCCGTCCAGAGAATCCCGAACAGCGGGTGATCTCGCGCGGGCTTTATTGCGCTCCATCAACTAAAGAAGCGCGGCGGAAGACTATGCTGTGGGGGTGAAATAATAAGTACCTCTGCTTATGAAAAAGGTCGTCAGCGTCAGCCTGGGTCCGGCGGATCTGGACTACAGTTTTAAAACCCGGTTTCTCGGTGAGACATTCACCGTGACGCGACTGGGCACCGATGGAAAATCCCGGCAGGCGGCCAGACTGGTTCGTGACTGGCGTGACCGTGCGGACAGCCTTGGCCTGGGCATGGTGCGTGAGCACTACACCGTGGGCACCGACCGATTTACCCGCCGCGAGACTCGCAAGCTGGAGAAACTGGCGGAGGATACCCCGGTCACCACCGGCTCAAAGCTGCGGGAGATTGTCCAGGAGTGGACCCTGCGTTCCACCCAGGCTGAGCTCGGCAATATCTTCACCAATGCCAAGGTGTTGTTCCTGTCCGGCACGCTCAACTACCGGCTGGCCTCGATTATGGCCGAGTACACCGACAACCTGTCGTTTGCCGACCCCATCGTGCAATTCGGCCTGCCCAATATGCTGCACAGCCTCAGTGCGCTGGAACTGTATGCCTCGGGCAGCCATCCGCTGCTGCGCCTGGAGAGCGGCAAGGACCTGGTGCCCTCGCTGGCCACGTTCAAGTTTTTCAATCACCTGATGTTGCGCCGCGCCGTCAAGGACGCTCACGTGGTGGTGGCGCTTTATGACCAGCTACGCCACTACGGGCCGGACGAGCTGGAAGGTAAAACCGTTATCACCTCCACCATCGACGAAGAGCGCCTTGAGGAACTGGCAGAGAAGGGCGTGCGCCTGGTGCTGGATTGCAGCGTGCAGCCCTTCGATGAAATCGTCGGCGTTAATGTGGTGGAGGCGATGGTCATGGCCGCCCTCGATAAGCCTGCCGAGGACATCACCCACGACGACTACCTGGAGATCTTCACCGACCTCGACCTCAAGCCGCGCATTCTCTATCCCATCGACGGCCTCAAGCAGATCAATCGCTTCGCCTTCGTGATTCACCCCCTGTCGCAGCAGTACCTCAACAACCTCAAGCCCCTGGAGCTGGTGTCGAAGGTGGCGCCGGCGCCGGTGATGGACCTTGTGGAAAAGGCCGTGGCTTACACGCCGCCGTTTGTGTTTACCAAGATGGAGGGCATCCGCTCCCCGGATGGGGTCGAGGCCGAGGGCTGGCTGATTGTGGTCGGCGGCACGCCGAAAGAAATCATGTCCCACCCGCCGGAGTTCACCTACCGGAAACTGCTGGACGCGGCCAACATCGCCAAGAAGCTGGGGGCGCAGATCATGGGCCTGGGGGCCTTCACCAAAGTGGTGGGGGACGCCGGCATCACGGTGGCCAAGCGGGCGCCGCTGCCGATCACCACTGGCAACAGCTACAGCGCCTCGGGCGCCCTGTGGGCGGCCCATGATGCCGTCGAGCGCCTCGGTATGTTGAAGCTGGAGCGAGGAAAGCGCGTCAAGGGCAAGGCCATGGTGGTAGGCGCCACCGGGGCTATCGGTTCCGCCTGTGCCCGACTGCTGGCCAGAACCGCCGATGAACTGCACCTGGTGTCGCCCGAGGCCGCCAAGCTGCTGGTGCTGAAGAAGTCCATCCTGCGGGAATCCCCCGGGGTCAAACTGGTGCTGACTTCCTACGCCGACAGCGACGAAGACATCGGCGATATGGACATGATCGTCACCGCCACTTCCGGGGCGGGCAAAAAGATTCTCGACATCACCCAGGTCAAGCCCGGCTGTGTGATCACCGACGTGGCCCGCCCCCTGGACCTACCGCCGGAGGAGGTGGCCAAGCGCCCCGACGTGCTGGTGATCGAGTCCGGCGAGGTGTCCCTGCCCGGGGAGGTGCACATGAAGTCCATCGGTTTCGAGGACCGCAATGTGGTCTATGCCTGCCTGGCGGAAACCATTGTGCTGACCCTGGAAGGGCGCTTCGAAAACTTCACCCTGGGCCGCAACCTGGAGTGGGAGAAGGTCCACGAAATTTACAAAATGGGTCTGAAGCACGGCATGAAGCTGGCCGCCATTTCCGGCGTCAACGGCGTCTACAGCGACGAGGATATCGCCCAGGTGCGAGAGCAGGCGCTGGAGGCACGCAAGAGCTGGAAGCCACCCCGCAGGAAGCGGCCCGCCCGTAAGAAGGCTCCAGCCCGGAAAGCGGCGGCTAAGAAGGCCGCGGGCAGGAAGCCCGCCACCAAAAAGGCGCCGGCGAAAAAGACCGCAGGCAAGACAGCCGCAACGAAGAAGGCCGCACCGAAACGCGCTGCGGCCCGGCGCGCCTGAGCCCGTACGGCCGTAGCGTTCCGCGGCTAGAGTTTCCCAAGGAGGTATAGGTGAACTACTTCATTACCGGTGGCACCGGTTTTATCGGCCGATTCCTGATACCCAGGCTGTTGGAGCGGGGCGGCACGGTGTACATGCTGGTACGCAAGGCTTCCATGCACAAGGTCGATGAGCTGCGTGACTTGTGGGGCGCCGACGAAAGCCAGGTCATCACCGTGGCCGGTGACCTCAGTAAATCCAGGCTTGGCGTCAGGCCCGCCTGGATCAAGTCCCACGCCGGCAAAATTGATCACTTCTTCCACCTGGCTGCCATCTACGACCTGGAGGCGGATGCCGAGAGCCAGCGCGTGGCCAATGTGAACGGCACTGCCCAGTCCCTCGCGCTTGCCAAAGCCCTGCGCTGCGGCTGCTTCCACCAGGTGTCGTCGATCGCGGCAGCGGGGCTCTACGAGGGCACCTTCACCGAGGACATGTTCGACGAAGCGGGCCCCATGGAGCACCCCTACTTCCTCACCAAGCACGAATCCGAAGGCCTGGTGCGCGAGGAAGCTAAAATGCCCTGGCGTATCTATCGCCCGGGCATGGTGGTGGGCCACTCCGAGACCGGCGAGATGGACAAGGTCGATGGCCCCTATTACTTCTTTGAACTGCTGAAAAACCTCAGCGCCATCACCCCCAGCGGCCTGCCGTTGATACTCAACAAGGCCGGGCTGTTGAACGTTGTCCCGGTAGACTACGTGGTCGACGCCATCGATCACCTGGCCCACCTGCCGAAGCACGACAATGAGTGCTTTTTTATCACCGATCCCGAAGGCATTCGGGTAGGCGACCTGCTCAAGGTGCTGATGGAAGTCTCCAACGGCCCGCGCCTGACAGCGCTGGAGAGTGAGACCCTGGATAACGCCACCAAGGTTGCCGGCGATGTCATCGGCCGCATCCCGCCGCTAAAATACGCTGGCGGCAAACTGGTCTCCTGGCTGGGTATTCCGCCCCAGGTGATGGGCTACGTCAACTATCCCACCCGTTTCGATTCCCGCAATACCCGCAAACTACTGGCAAAGGCCGACATCATCTGCCCGCCGGTGGATGCCTATGCGGATGTGTTGTGGGAGTACTGGTTGGAGAATTTGCGGGGAAGCGAATGACTTGGCGGTTTCACGATACGAGATTTAATCGGCATGGAGTTAAGCAAACTGTCCCCCGGAATTCCCAGTGTGATGGTCCGGACGCAACACATCTGGACCTAAAGCGTCAAAAATGACTCTAACTATCTGAAAATTATAGAAAATATAATTTGCTTAATAGGCCGCAGAAATTGAGATACTTCCTTGATATTTCTTGAAGTTAATATATATATTAATTATAGTTTTGCGCCATTGTGAGCAACGCTAGCCCAGATATCGAATATAAGGGCTCCAAGTTAACGGTGGTCCATTGCGAAGGTGCGCTTGAGAGTTTTCAGGACGCACTTGGTAGTGTTACGGCAAAAAAAGCTCAATCACTAACCAATGGAATGATAGTGCAGCTAAACCGGTTAGCTAACGGCGGTAGAATATCGAAAGATTCATTTCCTAAAGAGGGGCAGCTCCCGAAGCAGCCTGGCCAGCAGAATACAAAGTACTTTTACGCTTTGAAGAAGATTCCTATTCGGGCGTATGGGTGGTATTCGGAGAGAGAGTCTGGGAAGTTTTTTATCAGTCACTACATTTACAAAGATCGGAACAAATTAAGCGAAGCTGACACCAAGAGGGTTGGTGCGAACTGGACGAGGATTGAGGAGAATGGCGATGAGCGCTAAAGATCTTTTCTATGAAAAGGGCCATGAATTCAATCGGGCAGAAAAAATGCAATATGCCCGAGATGAGCTCATCTACAACACGACTGAAGACCTTCTGGTGCTTCTTGAGGATCTTGGCCTTAGCAAGAGCGATCTTGCTGAGCGTCTGGGAAAGTCTCGTGCGTATGTATCTCAGCTGCTCTCCGGAGCTAGAAACATGACGCTCGGCACTTTTTCTGACATCTGTTTTGTTCTGGGGTACAAGGCAAAAGTCGCGTGCCGGTCAGATGAAGAGGCTGACGACCGCCTTGAAGGTAGTTCGCATCAAATATCCTGGACGGAATCTGCGGCAAATGCCAAGTCTTGGCAGGAACTTATCTCTGACAACTTTGAGAGAGAAGTGTCAGAGATTCTTGTCGGAAACAATGGGTTGGTTCGAAGTGATAGAAGTGTAATTGACCGCACTGAGCGGAAGCACTGGGAACAGAAAGCAGCTTGAGATGAATGATCTACTCTGTCGTGCGCAGGATTGTCTTCTTATTAGTGGCGTGACGCTCCGAGAGGGCAAGTTCACTCTTAGAGAAGACGTCGACCTAGAGAGCTTTGATCGTAGCGATTCCGCTGCTCAAGGGTTTCGCTCTTTCGAAAAGATAAAGGCTGCTGTGCTAACTGATGCTGATGGTAAAGAGCTCTGGGAGTATAGGTATGGATACGCTGCGGGAGTTCGCCTCGTGCCCGAAGATGAAAGAGAAGCGAGTCAAGAAGAAGAGTATGCCCCACCAATCGAAGTGCTAGCTGAGTTTGAGGCTCGTTACCTTTCGTTTGAAGAGGTGGAAGAAGATGCGCTCCTCGAGTTCTCAAAGAACAATGTTGGCTACCATGTCTGGCCGTATTGGAGGGAGTTCGTCCAATCTTCCTGTTCTAGACTCGGAGTCTTTCCTCCGATCGATATTCCGACGTATAGAATAGTGAAAGAGCAAGCGGAGTCTACGGAAAGCGAGTAGAAGCTGAAGCTTGCTGCCTCGATGCCCACTTTCGACCCTAACCTATTTTTGCGACTCTGCTTCGTTTTCCGCTCGACTTTATCAATCCTGAGAACTTGGTTTCCCTGCGGAGGTGACCCTGACTCCTCACATTGTAAACGACCAGAGTGCGTCCAATCTGGCTAAAAAGTGAAGGCTAACGGCGTATTGTTGTGACTCTCGCGGTGTTATCTAAATCTACTCCATTCTCGATGAGGCAGGCTTTACAGCGTCTAAAAAGTGAATTTCTAGCGACGACAGAAGAGAATTCAAAGCATGGGCGCATATCCGGCACACGGGAGCGTATCCCCTAGGGAGAGAGGCGCATGGCTATCAAAAGGAACTCGACCGGTTTATGTGCTCCAATCAGGTCAGCGCTTTGGAGCTTGAAAGCAGCAGCGACTAAACTACCCGAAACCCGGCCAGTTTACCTTTCTAACCTTGCCTCCCTGCTGCGATGATTGTTCTCAGGGACCTTTCGGATCGAAGCTGGTTGTTGGAAAGCTAAGGGAACTGTCACCTCAATCAAATAGTCCTGAACACTATGCAGGAGACTCATGCGGCATCACGTTCACTTCTGCTTAAGTGGGATCAGCCGCCTTCCCGTGTAGCGTGAGGGGTACCTGTTTTCAGTCACCCTTGGGTGCTGCTGTCAGTTACCGCAGTTACCGATTCGCTCCCACGGATTGGAGCCTTTTCGACCGCAAATAGTGCGCTTGCCCAGGTAATCCCGTCGCTCTGGCAACAGTGAAGGCGTCCCAGACTCAATAAAGTGCACCGTGTCTGACTCTGGAAACCAGTAAACCTCAAAATCAGCTGTCACTCCTGGCGCGATTGAATACTGTAAAGCAATGGCCCGTTGCTCAACCATTTGGTTTACTCGTTTCATGGTTGATAAGCCTGCCCACCAGTGAAACTGGTCCAGTGCAGCGGATAAAGGTGTGTCACCTAGCATTTGGTGAGATGAGATTTCGCTTGCAATGCCTCTGGAGGCGGTGGAGTAAGCTGCGCGTTGTTCGTCCGTAAGATAGTAGAAGTTCTTGTATCCGAAGCTATATAGCTTTGCAGCTTGGTGTAGCAGGTCGAGTTGAGCGTTGTTGCTCGCTGCTTCTGCAGCGTCCTGGAACAATCTGTTTAGCTGTTGATCCTGTTCTTCGATCATGCTGTCAATTTCTGAACGGATCGTTGCTTGCTGATTCTCGAAAAGTGCTGTGTCTATCGCCTGGGAATCAACGTCAAAAGCAACCAGGTCGTTCAGCAGAGAGTCAAAATCGCCCGTGGAAAGCAGCGACGAATCATCCAAGGTAAATTCAGTCAGGTTGCCAGCATCAAGAGTCCCGAATCTGTCTAGCGCAATATGTACGGATTCGATGAAACGCCCGGCATTTAAGTAGATGGCCAGCGCTGTCTCTGTCAGCTTGGTCTCATGTTCTAAGGTGTTTACGTAGTTGAGATAGACTTGGTCGTCCCACCCAGTGACCTCTATTTCACTCCCATCACATTGGCTCGTGTCGACTGCTTCGACCACTAAATCAGGAATAGCATAGGGGCCTGGGAAGTCCACCCCGTGTTTTAGCTGAATCTGTAGTGTTCTTGAGCCTAACTCGCTAACGGTTGGGATTTGCTCGTAGCTAACGCATGTCATGTTGGGTAGCTCGGGAATTCCACCCATGTTTACCCACTCTGCGCACTCCCCCTGACGACTACCGCGAACGCGAGCAGCAAAGCACTGACCTGTATAGCTCCCAGATACCGGGACCTCAAATGAAAATCCGTCGGCCCAGGTGAACTCCGCTATGCGTTCCCTCATACTCTCCTGAAGTGGCAACAGCCCAGGGGCGTAGGACCGATCCACCAGCTTATTTAGGACGGCCTGCGCCTCCTCGGCACGAATAACCAACATATCGCTCTGGCTATCGATGCCAAACTCCTCTGCCAGAAGCGAGCGAATAGCAAACTCTGCATATAGCGCCGAAATCGTGCTCAGGGTGTTTACTGCGGCGAACCGAGACTGGTTGCTCAGTTTGTAGAAGGATTCTTGGAGTTCTTCGGCGTCTGAAGCAAACTCGCTAGCCATACTGGCGCGCCGAGATTCTGCTGATTGGCGTTTGTACAACTTGTACCTTGCGAGTGCCAGATCAATTTCTGCGTCGACATCTACACCATATTCATATTGCAGCGCTCTTAAATTGCCGTCGTAAATCTCCTGGGGAAGCCGATCCATGTTTTGGAGGATTTTTGCAAGTCCACTCTCGATTTCAGCGAGGCGTGTGTGAGCGCCCAGTAGTAACTCTCGATTCGCCATTGAAAGCTGAAGGCCGACGTCTGGGGTGGGTTTACGGAAGAGATAATCAACGGCCATGGCACCAGCGGTTATCGTCGCAGGTTCAATGGCTAGGGTCTTGCTTGGCAGTGAGAATTGCAAAATGCACGCGGTTGCTAGGGCTCTTGTTATCAAAACGCGTCTGCGATTCAACGAAGTCAACAGCATTGAGGACATCCTTATCGCACTGTGATTTCTTAGTCGGCAGGTGGCCTGTTCGAAGCGCTGCGCTACAAACAGGTGGACTTGTAGTCCGTTTTTAACGACTCAACATTAGTCCAGACGGTTGGGTATGGCAAAAGCCCAAAGGGTCTTACGCAGCACTCTCAGTGGAGTACTCATGCAGTAACGCGGCGCTATGCGGGCCGTGGGCGCGGGCTGTTGGCATCGCGTTAGTCGGAGCTTCGATTCAGGCTCCGAGAACAGACCAGCCGAACGAAAGAGACCACCACTAAGGTGCGCTTGCTATGTCGTTCCTGAGACATAGCTGACACCGTATACCGGAGACATGGTTTACACATTTAGGTATTTGGAGGAGATCTCCAGATGCCATGGAAAGAGTGTAA
>JANQIO010000121.1 GCA_028282105.1 Halieaceae bacterium
TTCATGGCTTCGCGGCCCAGGTGGGCGTTGCCGAGTCCGGCGGCGAGGATGGCGCCCAGCGGCGAGGAAGCGCGCAGGGTGCGCAGCTTCTGGGCGTCCATTTCATTGTTCTTGAGCTGGGTCCAGACCCGGGCCAGCAGGTGCGGCGGCGAGATCTTGTCGGCGTTGAGATGCAGCAGGCGCTCGCCACAAATTCCAACAGCGACTACAGAGCAGAGCAGTATCGGCAGCATCAACCACCCGCCCGCCGTTACTATTTCCAGCACCTGGCGTTACCTCACACGGTCATTCAACTTGAGCGCCATTATACGCAGCGGAACAGGCAGTGGAAGCTGGCGCAGCCCAGTAGAACCGGCGTTTGTGACGCCAGCCGGAAACCGATGCAATCGCCCCCGGCCGAAGGCGAACCAGCACGGCGCCCTGCTCCGCCGTATCGCAGGCAACCAGCCCAAATGCCGCCAGCCGGCGAGTCACCAACGGGTGGGGATGGCCGAAGCGGTTGCGATAGCCGCGGCTCAGCAACACCAGTGACGGGTTCACCGCAGCCAGCAGTGCGCTGCTGCTGGAGGAGCGGCTGCCATGGTGCGGCAGCACCAGCAGATCCGCCGCCAGCGCGCTTCGCTGAGCTCGCAGCAGCCGGTGCTCGACGACGGACTCGATGTCGCCGGGCAGCAGGATGCCCAGCTCGCCATACTGCAGTCGCAGCACGCAGGAGCGGTTATTGCCCTGCCCCTCCTGGTCCTGCGGCCACAGCACCTCAATAGCCAGCGCACCGAGCTGGCGAGTCTGTCCGGCCAGGCACAAGGCCTGCGCCGGCAGCTCGACGGGCAGGGCCTCTCCCAACCAGGTCTCCAGCACCGGGAAACGCCGGGCAACGGCCTGGGCGCCGCTGGCGTGGTCATTGTCGCCGTGGCTGATCACCAGCAGGTCGATCTGTTCAACCCCGCGGGATTCCAGGAAAGGGATCAACACCCCGGTGGCCATGTTCGGCCCTGCCGGGTCGCCGGCGCCGGTGTCGTAGACCAGGGTGTGCTGCCCCTGCAGCACCACCAGCGCCAGCCCCTGGCCCACGTCCAGCAACCAGAGTTCGAGCACATCCCGCCTGGGATTCGGCGCATGCGTGAGCAAGGCCAGGCCGATCCAGGCGATAGCCAGCCAGCGCAGCGGCAGTGCCCGGTGGGCTATCAACAACAGCAGACCGATGGCGAGGCCAGGCAGTTGCCAGGGACTCGGGCGCAGTTCCAGCCAGAGAGGAAGCTGCGACGACAGGGCAGCATCCAGTGCGAAGAAGCCGGTCACCGGCAGGGATGCCAACGGCCAGATAACGGAGGTGCCGTCCCAGGGTGCGGGCAACGGCGCCAGCATCGCACCCAGCAGAGACAGCGGCGCCAGCCACAGGCTCAATACCGGCACGGCCACCAGGTTGGCCAGCGGCGCCAGCCAGCCCAGCCCGCCGAACCAGGCGCTGGCCAGCACGCCCATGGCCGGCGCCAGGACTAGCTGCAGGCCCAGCACCAGTCGCCAGCCCTGCAAGGCCGGCTGCATATGGCGCAGGTAGAAGATCAGCGCCACCGCCGCAAAAGACAGCCAGAACCCGGCACTGTGCGTCGCCAGCGGATCCAGCAGGGCCACTCCCAGCAGTGCGGCCGACAGGCTGCGGGTGGGGGCTACCCGGCGACCCGCCAGGGCCACCAGTTGCACACTGGCCAGCATCACCAGGGCGCGCTGGGTCGGCAGGGCAAAACCCGCCAGCGCGCTGTAGGCCAGGGCCAGGGCCGCCGCCAGCAGATGCGCCGCGCGACGATTCACCAGCCGCCCCAGCAGAAAGCCGATGCCCGCCACCAGACCCACATGCAGCCCGGAAATCACTACCAGGTGATTGAGTCCATAGCGCTGGAACTGTTGCCAGCGCTGCTGGCTGATGCCGCTGCGATCACCGTTGGCCAAGGCCAGCAGCACGCCGCCCACGTCGGGGTCCGCGATACTGCGCCGCAGGCTATCCGCCACCGCCTGGCGCCAGCCCTGCCAGCCCGCAAAAACCGTTGGCAGGGCCTTGAGCTCGCTGTCGCGCAGGTAGCCGGTGGCTGCGAATCGGTGGCGGGCCAGCCAGGCCTCGTAATTGAAGCTACCCGGATTGGCGAGCCCCCGGGGCCGCTTGAGCTTTAGTTCACCGCGCCAGCGCTGGCCGGCCCGCAGCGGCTGCGCGCCGTAGTAGGACAGCAGCGCCCTGCCGATATCGCGCCGGCAGTGAGGCGCGGATTGCGGGCAGTCGATAAGTTCGACCCGCGCTGCGAAACGCTGGCGCAGCGCACCTCGGTTGGCGCGCCGCTGGGGCGGCTCGAGAACCGTGATGCGCGCCTCCAGAACAGTCGCTTCCAGTGCCGCCGGAAGCTGCTGGGCCAGCAGGCTCAAACCCCAATGGCAGCCCCAGGCCAGGCCCAGCGCGAGACAGCCGGCCAGCGGCGCTAACACCGGCGCCAGCCGCCGCAACAGCAGACAGCCAAAAGCCGCCAGCAGGGGCAACAAGGGGCTGGGTAGTGTCGGCATCCAGCCGCTCAGGAACACGCCCACGGCGCTTACAATCATCCATGATTGCATTAAAATTAGCCGCCTTTGCTCCTCTCGTGGACCGGGGAGCACAGGCTCGATTCAAGCACAGCACCAGGAGCGCTGCCAGCGCGGCCCATGCCAAAAAGAACACTCAAACGCCTGATGCCCACACCACGCAGCATCAGGAACATCCGGTCCCTGCGTTTCATGGGCGACTGGCTCTACCAGCCCAACCTCTGGCATATCAATCGCAGTTCGGCTTCACGGGCGTTCTTTGTGGGCCTGTTCCTGGCTTTCCTGCCGCTGCCGATCCAGATGTTCCTGGCGGCGGGCCTGGCCTTGATGGTGCGCTGCAACCTGCCCATCGCCGTGGGCCTGTGCTGGATCAGCAACCCGCTGACCATGGCACCGCTGTACTACTTCGCCTATCGGGTGGGTGCGGCGGTGCTCGGCACCGACGCCGGCACCCTGGATTTCCAGTTGAGCTGGGAATGGCTCAGCACCAGCATGGTGGTGATCTGGCAGCCCTTTCTACTGGGCTGCCTGATTTGCGGTTTCTTCTTTGGGAGCCTGGGGTTTTTCACCATCCAGCTACTGTGGCGCTGGCAGGCGGTGCAGCGCTGGGAGGCGCGGCGCCTGCGCCGGCGGCTGGCGATCGAGAAAGCTACTCGTGACGTAGAGCGTCGGCAGGCGGCAATTGCGCAGCACGACGCGCCGGATACAGCGCCGCCAGGAAGCACAGAACCACCGCCACCCCGTTGATCAGCAGTAGGTCGCGCAGCCGCAGGTCCGACGGCAGGTAGCCGATCGGATAGACGTCGGTGTCCAGGAAGCGTACCCCCAGCCAGCTCTCCAGGGCCGCCACGAAGTCGGTCACCCCCAGGCTGGCCAGCACGCCCAGGGCGCTGCCCAGCACCGTGCCGGCCAGCGCAATCAACAGTCCCTGGCGCAGGAAGATGCCGCTGATATCCCCCGGCCGCGCGCCCTGGGCACGCAGAATGGCGATGTCGGCGCGCTTGTCCACCACCACCAGCACCAGCGACGACACCACGTTGAAGGCGGCGATGGCGATAATCGACAGCAGCAGCAGGATGACCAGGTCGCGGGACATTTGAATGGCGGCGTAGAGGTTGCCGTGGGTCTGGGTCCAGTCGGTGGCATAGAAACCCGGCGGCAGCACGTTCACCAGCTCCCAGCCCATGCGCGGGGCCGCAAACACATCGTCCACCGCCACCCGGAAGCCGTGCACACCGCCGTCGGTGTCCGCCAGCTCACCGGCCTGGGCCAGGTGGATCACCGCCAGGGATTCATCCAGCTCGGTGCCGCTGGCGACGATGCCCGCCAGCCGGAAAGCCTGGAAGCGCGCCGACTGGCCGCCACCCCTGGGCACGATCAGGGTCAGGCTATCGCCCACCGCCACCGCCAGTCGCGTTGCCAGGGCGGCACCCAGCAACAGGCCCTGGGGGTCATTGGCAAAGGCCTGCAGTGCCGCGGGGGCCAGCGCCCGCTGCAGGCCCGGCAGCGCCCGCTGGCGCTCCAGGTCGATGCCCTGCACCAGGGTGGTTTCGATGGCGAGATCCCGCACCAGCATGCCCTGCACTTCCACAAAGGGCGCCGCGGCGCGAACCCCCGGTACGGCCTCGATGTCTGCCGCATAGGCCTGCCAGTCATCCACTGGCCCCCAGCTTTTCACCGTGAGCTGGGGCACCAGGGCAAGGATGTTGTCGCGCATCTCCCGGTCGAAGCCGTTCATCACCGACAGCACCAGGATCAACAGCGCGATGGCCAGCACCATGCCCAGCACCGAGAGCATGGACAGGAAGCTAGACAGGTAGCCGCCGCGCCCACCCAGTGTGTAGCGCGCCGCGACCCGCAGCAGTTCAGCGGAGCGCACTGCCCTGCTCGCTCACCGGGTCGCGGGCTTCCAGGTGGCCACGGGTGAGTTCGTAGACGCGGTCCATGTGGGCGGCGATGCCAGCGTCGTGGGTCACTACCACGAAACTGGCCGTGGTGGCGGTCTTGAGGCGATCAATCAGGCCCAGCACCTGAGCCGCCGCGCCCGGGTCGAGGTTGCCGGTGGGCTCATCCATCAACACGCAGGCGGGCTCCATCACCAGCGCACGGGCGATGGCCACCCGCTGGCGCTCACCGCCGGATAACTGGCCCGGCCGGTGCGACAGGCGCTCACTGAGGCCCACCTCTGCCAGCAGTTCAGACGCCCTCGCCTCCGCCTGCCGACGACCGGCGCCGCTGATCATCAGCGGCATGGCGACATTTTCACAGGCGCTGAATTCCGGCAGCAGGTGGTGAAACTGGTAGACAAAGCCGAGCTGTCGATTGCGCAGCTCGCAGCGTTGCTGTTCGTCGATGGCGGCCAGGTCCTGGCCCTGCATCAGCACCTGGCCGGCGCTCGGCAGGTCCAGGCCGCCCAGCAGGTTGAGCAGGGTCGACTTGCCGCTGCCGGAGGCGCCGACGATGGCCACCTTGGCGGAGGGCGGCAGGCTGAATTCGACGTCCTTGAGCACGTCTACTTCCAGCGAGCCGTCGCGGTAGGTGCGGCACAGCCCGCGGCATTCCAGCACCGGCGCTTCACTCATAGCGCAGCACCTCGGCGGGAGCCACCCGGGCGGCCCGCCAGGCGGGGAACAGGGTAGCCAGCAGACTCAGGACCAGGGCCAGCCCGGCGACTCTCACAACGTCCTGCCACTGTAACCGCGACGGCAGGTCGGAGATGAAATACACCTCAGGATTGAACAGCTTGGTGCCGGAAATGCTCTCCAGAAACAGGGTGACTTCGCTGATGTTGAGTGCCAGGGCGATGCCAATGACGCTGCCGGCGGCAATGCCGATACCCGCCAGCAGCAGGCCCTGGGACATGAAAATGGCCATGATCGAACCGGCCCGGGCGCCCATGGTCCGCAGCACGGCAATATCCGAGCGCTTGTCGGTCACCGCCATGGTCAGCGTGGAGACGATATTGAAGGCAGCTACCGCTACGACACTCAGCAGCAGCACGGTCATCATGGTCTTTTCCATTCTTATCGCCGCGAAGAGATTTCCCTGGCTCAGGGACCAGTCGCGGGCCTGGTAGTCGCCATCGAGGCCGGCATTGAGCGCGGCAGCGGTAGCGGGCGCCTGGTACAGATCTTCCAGCTCCACCCGCAGACCCTGCACCCTGTCGCCCAGCCCCAGCAGGCGCTGGCCACCCTCGAGGCTGATGTAGGCCTGGCTGCTATCGAGCTGGGCGCCAATCTCGAACACCCCCACCACGGTCAGGCGCTTGCTGCGGGGAAAACTGCCCAGGGGAGTGATAGTCAGCCGCGGCACGGTCAGTTCCACACTGTCACCGACCGCCACACCCAGGCTGCGGGCCAGCAGCGCACCGAGCACCACGCCGTAGCGTTGCTCGGCCAGGGCATCAAAGCTGCCGGCGCGCATATAGCCGGCCACATCGGATACAGCCTGTTCGGCAATGGGATCGATAGCGGTCAATTGCACACCGCGCACCAGCCGCTGGCTGGCGAGCAGCGCCTTGCCGCGGATGTAGGGCGCCGAGGCCAGCACGCCGGGCTGCTCGCCGACCTGGGCGGCCAGCGCCTGCCAGTTTGCGATGGGTTCGCTGGATTCCACCTGCACATGAGGCACCAGGGAGAGAATGCGATCGCGGAGCTCGCCGGCAAAGCCGTTCATGACCGACAACACCGTGATCAGGCTGGCGACGCCGAGGGCCATGCCGATCAGAGACACCATGCTCACCACGCCAACAAAGCGGTTGCCGCCACGGCTGAAGGTATAGCGCATGCCAATATGCAGGGGCAGCCGATCGCGAATAGACAGGCTCAAAAGGGCTCCAGGAAGGTCCAGAGTATGTGCGCGGCCATCATAACAAACCGCGGAGGCGGAGTGGCTTAACGGCGGCCGTGGTCGTCGGCGTTATAGAAATTCGAGGGCTGGTCTTCCTCGAACAGGCCGGCGGCGATACCGGCCTGATTGCGAGTTTCCTCTTCACAGACCTGCGGGTTGCCGCCGCAAATCTCGCAGGCCTGGTCCAGGCCCAGGGCACCGATGCCACCACAGGAGCCCTTGATGGGCTTGTTGGAAAAGATCACGCCCACGGCCATACCGGCAATGACGAGTCCGAAAACGAGTGCTGCGAAAAGGAAAGTAGCCATAGCTGTGATGTTACTGGAATCTCCTTACTTAATCGATGCTGCGCGGCCTACTCAATGGTCTGCAACAGGGGCGCCATGGCCGGCGTGCTGCTGGCCCGGAAGCCGTCGCCATCGCGACTGATAAGATAGACCGCCAATTCTTCGCTAAGTGCCGTTTCCATGGCGCGCTCGGTGCCAAGCACGGTGAGCGCAGTGGCCCAGGCATCGGCCATGGTGGCGCTCTCGTGAATCACGGTCACCGACACCAGGTCGTGTCGCACCGGTGCGCCACTGCGCGGGTCGATGGTATGGGAGTAGCGCACGCCATCGACTTCAAAAAAGTTGCGGTAATCGCCGGAGGTCGCAACCGCAGCGTTGTGCAGGGTCACGGCCACCTGGGCCGAGCGCTCACCGGGTTGGGGCTTCTCCACGGCAATCCGCCAGGGTTCGTTGCGCGGGTTGAGGCCCGACACGCGAATCTCGCCGCCGATCTCCACCAGGTAGCGGTCGATACCCTGCTGCTCCAGCCAGGCCGCCACCCGATCTACCCCATAACCCTTGGCGATCGAGGAGAAATCCACCGCCATGGCGGCGGGCTTGCGCAGGGCCGGTGTGTCGCGGTCGAAATCCAGGCGCTGCTGGCCGACGGCCTCGCGCGCCGCGGCGATGGCCGCGGCGTCCGGCACCTCATCGCCCATCGTGGTTCCAAAGCCCCACAGGTCCACCAGCGGCGCCACCGTGACATCGTAGGCGCCGCCGCTTGCAGCGCTGATCGCCCGCGACAATTCAAACACTTCGGCAAAGTCGCGGCTGACTTTGAACCACTCACCCGCCGGTGCCGCGTTGAAGGCGGTGATTTCGGAGTCCTCGCGCCAGGTAGACATGCTGGCGTTAACCGCTTCCAGCACCGCCTCGACGCCGATGTGCACGTCTTCCGGCACCGGGTGGTCGCTGCCGGATAGCCAGGTGATGTTATAGCGAGTGCCCATGGTGGCGCCGGTAAGACGCAGGGTTTCCGGGGGAGGCTCGGCGCAGCCGACAAGCAGGCCCAGCACCAGCGCTGTTAACGGCCCTAAAAACAGAAAAGCCGGCGACCAGCGCCGGCTTTCGCTGTGGTGCTTGAGGATCATCCGCCGAAGTCGTCGAGCATGATGTTTTCAGGCTCCACACCCAGGTCGGTGAGCATGGAGATCACCGCCGCGTTCATCATGGGCGGGCCGCACATATAGAACTCGCAGTCCTCGGGCGCGGGGTGGTCCTTCAGGTACTGCTCGTACAGCACGTTGTGGATGAAGCCCGTGAGGCCGTCCCAGTTGTCTTCGGGCTGCGGGTCGGACAGGGCCACATGCCACTGGAAGTTGTCGTTCTCCGACTGCAGGCCGTCGTACTCGTCCTCGTAGAACATTTCGCGCAGGGAGCGGGCCCCGTACCAGAAGCTGATCTTGCGATCGCTGTGCAGGCGCTTGAGCTGGTCAAACAGGTGTGAACGCATCGGCGCCATACCCGCACCACCGCCAATGAACACCATCTCCGCCGGGGTTTCCTTGGCGAAGAACTCGCCAAAGGGACCGTACACTTTCACCTTGTCGCCAGGCTTCAGGTTGAAGACCCAGGACGACATGATGCCGGGCGGAATACCCTCGCTACCGGGCGGCGGTGTGGCCACACGGATGTTGAACTTCACGATGCCCTTCTCTTCCGGGTAGTTGGCCATGGAGTAGGCGCGGATGGTGGTTTCCTTGCACTCGCTCTCCAGCTTGAAAAAGCCGAAGCGTTCCCAGTCGCCGCGGTACTCTTCCTCGATTTCGAAGTCCGAGTACTTCACGTGATGGGGCGGGCACTCGAGCTGCACATAGCCGCCGGCGCGGAAGTCGACGTTCTCGCCTTCCGGCAGCTTCAGGGTGAGTTCCTTGATAAAGGTGGCCACGTTGGGATTGGAGACCACCTCGCACTCCCACTGCTTGACGCCAAAAACTTCTTCGGGCACCTCGATCTTCATGTCCTGCTTGACCGGGGTCTGGCAGGACAGGCGCCAGCCCTCGCCGGCCTCGCGGCGGGTGAAGTGGGATTCCTCGGTGGGCAGCATGGCGCCGCCGCCTTCGTTGACGATGCACTTGCACTGAGCGCAGGTACCACCGCCGCCACAGGCAGAGGCGAGGAACACGTCGTTGGCCGACAGGGTTTGCAGCAGCTTGTCGCCCGCCGGCACCTTGATCTCTCTCTCGCCGTTAATGAGGATCGTCACATCACCGGTGGCGACCAGTCGCGAGCGCGCCACCAGGATGAGGGCGACCAGCGCCAGCACCACCGCGGTAAACATCACGACACCAAAAACAATGGTTTCCATAAAAGAACGTCCCGCTTACAGATCAATGCCGCCGAAGGACATGAAGCCCAACGACATCAGTCCCACGATAATGAAGGTAATCCCCAGCCCCTGCAGGCCCTGTGGAACATCTGAATACTTTAGTTTCTCGCGAATCCCCGCCAGGGCGGTGATCGCCAGTGCGAAACCGACGCCGGAGCCGGCGCCAAACACCAGGCTCTCGGAGAAGTTGTAGTCACGCTCCACCATGAACAGCGAGGAGCCGAGAATCGCACAGTTCACGGTAATCAGCGGCAGGAAGACGCCGAGGGCGTTGTAGAGCGCCGGCACGTACTTGTCGAGGAACATCTCGAGGATTTGCACGATCGCCGCGATGACGCCGATGTAGCTCAACAGGCCCAGGAAGCTCAGGTCCAGGTCCGGGAAGCCGGCCCACGCCAGTGCGCCGTCGGCCAGCAGGTAGTTGTAGATCAGGTTGTTGACCGGCACGGTAATAGTCAGCACCACCACCACGGCGATACCGAGGCCAATCGCCGCCTGGATCTTCTTGGACACGGCAATGAAGGTGCACATACCGAGGAAGAAGGCCAGGGCCATATTCTCGATAAATACGGCGCGGACAAACAGGCTCAGGTAATACTCCATTTACGCGCCCTCCCTCGCTACCTGGTGGGCGGCCAGCTTGAACTCCGGCTCCTCCACCTGCTCGGTCTTCCAGGCGCGCAGGGCCCAGATCAGCAGACCGATGATGAAGAAGGCGCTGGGCGGCAGCAGCAGCAGGCCGTTGGGGTTGTACCAGCCACCCTCGGTGACCAGCGGTAGCACTTCGATGCCGAACAGCGTACCGGCGCCGAACAGTTCGCGAATAAAGCCCACCGTCAACAGCACCACGCTGTAGCCCAGGCCGTTGCCCAGCCCGTCGACAAAACTCTCGAACGGCGGGTTCTTCATGGCAAAGGCTTCGGCGCGGCCCATCACGATGCAGTTGGTAATGATGAGGCCAACAAACACCGATAGCTGCTTGCTGATCTCGTAGGCCACTGCCTTGAGCACCTGGTCCACCACGATCACCAGCGAGGCGATGATGATCATCTGCACAATGATGCGGATGTTGTTGGGGATGGTGCTGCGAATCAGCGAGATAAACAGGTTGGAAAACGCCACCACGGAGGTCAGCGCAATACACATCACCAGGCTGACGCTCAGCGACGAGGTGACCGCCAGCGCCGAGCAGATGCCGAGGATCTGCAGCCCGATCGGGTTGTTGTTGAAAATCGGATCCGTCAAGGTTTTCTTCAGTTCAGACATCTCAGGCCTCCCCCGCCTTGAGGCTGGACAGGAACGGCCCATAGCCGTCGTCGCCCAGCCAGAACTGCACCAGGTTGCTGACGCCACGCGTGGTAAGCGTTGCGCCACTGAGACCGTCTACCTTGTAGGCAGCGGTCGGGCTCTCTCGGTCAACGGAACCCTTGATCACTTCAATGGCCACCTCGTCCCCGCGGAAGGCAGACTTGCCGGGCCACAGCGACTTCCAGCGCGGGTTGTCCACTTCGCCGCCCAGCCCCGGGGTTTCCTTGTGTTCGTAGAAACCGATGCCGGCAATGGTCTCGATGTCGCTTTCCAGCGCCAGGAAGCCGTACATCTGGCCCCACAGGCCGGCGCCACGCACCGGGATAATGACCGTCTCGGGTTCATTGGCATCGCCGACGATGTACACCAGGCCGACGTTTTCCCGGCGGCCGATCTTGGCGGTATCCGTCTCTGAATCGAGCCGGCCGGACTGCGCCGGATCCTTGGCCGCCGCCAACTGGTCAAAGATGTCTGCATCCACGTCTTCGATGAAGGCACCGCTATCCAGGTCAACCGCGCGAGCGGTGATGTTGGCAAACTGCTCGGATACCGGGACACCGGCTTCCAGCAGCCCGGCGGCGGCGAGAATATTACGCTGGCGATCTTCCTGGACGTTGGCTTCCTGGGCGGGCTTGAGAATCACCGCCGCCGCGGACACGAGCACCGAGCAAACGATACACAGGGCCAGGGCAACCCTGATGGTTTTACCGACTGTATCCTTGTTAGACACGGGCGAGTCTCCGTTTGATATTGGCCTGCACCACAAAGTGGTCGATCAACGGCGCGAACAGGTTGGCAAACAGGATGGCCAGCATGATGCCCTCGGGGAAGGCCGGGTTTACCACCCGGATCAGCACCGTCATGGCGCCGATCAACACACCGAACCAGATTTTGCCGACGTTGGTCATGGCGGCGGACACCGGGTCGGTGGCCATGAAAATCATGCCAAAGGCAAAGCCGCCCACGGTCAGGTGCCAGTACCAGGGCATGGCAAAGGCCGGGTTGGAATCGCTGCCCACCACGTTGAACAGGGTGGCCAGGGCAAACATACCGATGAACACACCCAGTACGATGCGCCAGGCCGCCACGCGGGTGTAGAGCATCAACACACCGCCCAGCAGGATTGCCAGGGTGGAGGTTTCACCGATGGAGCCGTGGATACCGCCGACGAAGCTCTGCATCCAGGTCATCTGCTCGCGTAGGGCATCCATACCTTCGGAGGCCACCACCGACAGCGCGGTAGCGCCGGTGTAGCCGTCCACGGCGGTCCATACCGCATCACCGGAAATCTGTGCCGGGTAGGCAAAGTACAGGAAGGCGCGGCCGGTCAGCGCCGGGTTGAGGAAGTTCTTGCCGGTGCCGCCGAACACTTCCTTGCCAATCACCACACCAAAGCTGATGCCCATGGCCACCTGCCACAGCGGCAAGTCCGGCGGACAGGTCAGCGCAAACAGCACCGAGGTCACGAAAAAGCCCTCGTTCACCTCGTGGCCGCGCTTCACCGCGAACAGGCACTCCCAGGCAATGCCCACCAGGAAGGTGACGGCGTAGATCGGCAGGAAGTAGATGGCGCCGAAAATAAAGCAGTCGATGAGGCTGTTGGGATCGGTGGCGCCAAACAGGTTGATCAGCGGCCCGTGCCAGTCATTGATGCTGCCGGCTCCCGCCGCCACCAGGGTGTTGGCGTGAAAGCCCAGGTTGTACATGCCGTAGAACATCGCCGGGAACGTGGCGAGCCACACGGTAATCATGATGCGCTTGAGATCGATCCCGTCGCGCACGTGGGCCGTGGTACGCGTGGTGGATGACGGTGAATACAGGAAAGTATCGAACACCTCGTACAGGGCGTAGTACTTCTCGTACTTGCCGCCTTCCTGGAAGTGATGCTCAATGCTGTCGAAGAACTTCCGCATGAGACTTAACCCTCCTTCTCTATGCGCGTCAGGTTGTCGCGAAGAATCGGACCGTACTCGTACTTGCCAGGGCACACATAGGTGCACAGAGCGAGGTCTTCTTCTTCCAGTTCCAGGCAGCCCAGGGCCTGGGCCATTTCAGTGTCGCCAACAATCAGTGCTCGCAGCAGCTGGGTCGGCAGAACGTCCATGGGCATGACGTCTTCATAAGAGCCCACCGGCACCATGGCGCGTTCGCTGCCGTTGGTGGTGGTGGTCAGGTCCAGCAGCTTGCCGGGCATGAGCTTGCTCAAATATATCGGAAGGTTGGAGTGCTTGTTGGCGCCCGGGGACAGCCAGCCCAGCAGCTCACGCTCGGTACCCTCGCGCAGCACGCTGATCTGGTTGTGATAGCGGCCGAGGTAGGAGGTGCCGCTCTGCACGCGGCGGCCACCGAGTATGGAACCCGAGATGATGCGGTTGTTGCCTTCCGCCAGTTCACCAGCGCACAGGGCCTGGATGTCGACGCCCAGGCGGCTGCGCAGCAGACGCGGCTCGCGAACCTGCGGCCCGGCCAGGGCAATCACGCGATCGGTGTACAGGCGGCCGTCGAGGAACAGGCGACCAATGGCGATCACATCCTGGTAGCCGACGGTCCACACAGTCTTGCCGGGACCCACCGGATCCAGGTGATGGATATGGGTGCCGGCGAGGCCTGCCGGGTGCGGGCCTGCAAAGGCCTCGGCGTGGATATTGTCTGCGCTGCCAACCGGCAGCTCGGCGCCGGCGCCGGCACACAGGTAGAGTTTGCCGCCGGTCAGCCTGGCCAGCAGGTCCTGGCCCAGGGCAAAGGCGTCGCCCTGTTCGGCGATCACTACCGCCGGGTCGGCCGCCAGCGGCTGGGTGTCGATGGCAGTGACGAAAATCGCAGCGGGCTCGCTGTCGAGGGCCGGCACCTTGCTGAAGGGCCGGGTACGCAGGCAGGTCCACTGGCCGGATTGAATCAGCTGCTCGCGAATGCTGGCGGCGTCCAGGCCGCGCGCCGCGTCTGCGCTGTATGAGGCGAATTGCTCGGCGTCTTCCTGGCCTTCGGCCACGTCGATCACCACCGATTGCAGGACCCGGCGCGCACCGCGATTGATCGCAGATACTGTGCCGCCCGCCGGTGCGGTGTAGCGCACACCCTCGGTTTTCTTGTCGGTGAAAAGCAGCTGGCCCAGTTTCACCTGGTCGCCTACCTGCACTTCCATGGTCGGCTTCATACCGACATAGTCGAAACCAATGACTGCCACAGAGCGGACCGACGAGGCGGATTTTGCCGCGTCAATCTCCTGCGACGGCCTGCCGGAAATCGGTATTTCCAGCCCCCGCTTGAGCTTGATCATTCGTTATAGCCTGATTCTAAAAAAAATAGCTGTAGCTTTCGTATGAAAAGCCGGCTCGTACAGCGTCCCCGTGAGCCGCGCGCATTATACGGAATACCGCCCCTGATCGCTATGGTCAGTAAGCTTTAGCCGCTGATTTGTCTCAGTTTTTTCCAGCCAAACAGCCCTACGGCGGGTGCGGGATAGAGGCGCGAAAACGGGGGCCGTTTACTGCCCCCGGAACGAAGCGCTGTATCAGACCTTGGCGGGGTAGACCGCGTAGTGAACGTCGGCCATTTGTTCGAGAATGCGGTACACCTGGCAGCTGTAGCCGAATTCGTTGTCGTACCAGAAATACAGGGTGGCGTGGCTGCCGTTGACAATGGTCGCCTCGGAGTCGAACACACAGGCGTGACGTGAACCCACGAAGTCGGTAGACACCACCTCCGGCGAATTCGAGTAGTCGATTTGCTTGTGCAGCGGCGAGTGCAAGGCCACCCGGCGCAGGTACTCGTTCACCTCTTCCAGCGAGGTCTCCCGACCCAGGGTCAGGTTGAGAATGGCCATGGAGACGTTCGGCGTGGGCACGCGAATAGCGTTGCCAGTGAGCTTGCCCTGTAGCTGCGGCAGCACCTTGCCCACCGCCTTGGCGGCGCCGGTTTCCGTCAACACCATGTTCAGCGGCGCGCTGCGGCCACGGCGATCGGCCTTGTGGTAGTTGTCGATCAGGTTCTGGTCATTGGTGTAAGCGTGCACGGTTTCCACGTGGCCCTGCACGATCCCGAATTCGTCATCCAGCGCCTTGAGCGGTGGCGCAATGGCGTTGGTCGTGCAGGAGGCCGCTGAAATCAGCTGGTCATTGTCGGCGATCTCGTCGTTGTTGATGCCGTAGACGATGTTCTTCATGTCACCCTTGCCGGGCGCGGTGAGGATCACCTTGGATACGCCCTTGGCCTTGAGATGCAGGGACAGGCCATCGGCGTCGCGCCACATACCGGTGTTGTCGATCACAATGGCGTTGTCGATACCGTACTCGGTGTAATCGATCTGGTCCGGGGCGTCGGCGTAAATCACCTTGACCTCGTTGCCATTGGCGACGATGGACTGTTGCTCCTCGTCAACGCGGATGGTGCCGTTGAAGGGGCCGTGCACGGAATCGCGCTGCAGCAGCGTGGCGCGCTTGACCAGGTCGTTGGCAGCCTTGCCCTTGCGCACCACCACAGCCCGCAGGCGCAGGGTGTCACCGCCGTCGGCTTTTTCCACCAGCAGGCGCGCCATCAGGCGGCCGATGCGGCCAAAGCCGTACAGCACCACGTCGCGGGGCTTGTCGATGGGTTTGGCGTTGCTACCGATCAGGTCGGCGACCTGTTGCTTGACGTACTTCTTGACGGACAGGCCCTGGGACTTGCCCTCGGTCTCGTAACCCACTGCGATACGCCCGACATCAATATGTGCCGTACCGAGGTCGAGGCTGGCCAGCGCCTTGATCACCGGGTAGGTTTCTTTCTCCGACAGCTCGTTGCGCTCGACCTGCCGCACGTAGCGGTGGTCCTGCATGATGTCGAGCACCGAGCGATTCACCAATGAGCGCCCGTAAATGTAGGTCTTGACCGAATTTTCCCGGGACAGCTTGCCCACCAGCGGGATCATGGCCTCAGCCAGCGCTTCGCGCTCTTTCCAGTCCTTGAAATAGTCGTCGGGACGGGGACGCAGGCGTTCGGTAATCATGCTGTTCCTTCGGGTCGCTCAGGGGGTCTGAATGGGGCGCGTATTATCGTCATCCGCTGCCGCTTAATCAAGCCGCTGCCGGCGTCGTTTACAGGCCCGCCGCCGCTGCTTTTCGCCCGCCCGCTGGGGGCGGCGGCCAGCAAACTGGTGACGCCCTGGCAAGCTGGCTACAATAGCGCCCCTTTTCAAAACTGCCCTGTCATTCCTGATGTTTCGCGAGCTGCTGGACTCCCTGCCATGGCCACCGGCGCCGGCCTCCCGCACTGCCCTGGGACCCACCCCCGGCAGCGCCCCCGCGCGGCTGCTGGTCGAGCTGGCCGAACGCAGCCCGTTCCAGCTGGTGATCACGCCCGACACCCACAGCGCCAACAACCTGATCCGCGAACTGGGCTTCTACCAGCGCGACCTAGAGGCCCGCGGGCAGGCACTGGACGTGTTGCTGTTCCCGGACTGGGAAACCCTGCCCTACGACAACTTCTCGCCCCACCAGGACATCATCTCCGAGCGCCTGCACGCCCTCTACCACCTGCCGCAACTGCGCCGCGGGCTGCTGGTGGTGCCGGTATCGACCCTGATGCACCGCCTGCCGCCGCGGGAGTACGTCAGCGGCAACAGCCTGGTGCTGGCGGTGGGCCAGGAACTGGACGCGCTGAGTTTCCGCCGCAACCTGGAGCGCAACGGCTATCGCAGCGTCGACACGGTCTACGAACACGGCGAGTTCGCCCAGCGCGGATCGCTGCTGGATATCTTCCCGATGGGGGCGAAAGCGCCCTACCGCATCGACCTGCTGGACGACCAGGTGGAAACCCTGCGCACCTTCGACCCGGAAACCCAGCGCACCATCGACAAGGTGGAGAACATCCAACTGCTGCCGGCCCGGGAATTCGCGCTGAGCCGCGAGTCCATCCTGCGCTTCCAGCAGAACTGGTATGCCAGCTTCGAGGTGGATCACGATGCCTGCCCGATGTACACGGAAATCAGCGCCGGGCGGGCACCGGGCGGCTGCGAGTACTACCTGCCGCTGTTCTTCGACCATTGCGACAGCCTGCTGGACTACCTGCCTGACGACACCAGCGTGGTGACCCTGGGCGACCACTACAGCGCCGCCGGCCTGTTTTGGTCAGAGGTGGAAGATCGCTTCGAGGAATTTGGCATCGACCCGCGCCGGCCGCTGCTGCCGCCCCGGGAAGGCTTTATCCCCACCGAGGAGCTGTATCACCACCTGAAGCGTTACGGTGTCCTGGAACTGCGTAGCGATCCCCAGGCGCCGGTGCACCACGCACTGGACCTGCAGTTCCCACCGGACCTCTCCCCCGCCAATCACCAGGATTCACCGCTGGACCACCTGCAGCAATTTATCGCCGAGCATCAGGCGCCGGTGCTGCTGTGCGCCGAGAGCGCCGGCCGCCGGGAAATCCTGCTGGAATCTCTGGGCCGCCACGACCTGGCGCCCATCGCCGTGGAGAGCTGGGAAGCCTTCCTGGCCAGCGGCGCCGACCTCGCGATCACCACCGCCCCCATAGGCCGGGGCCTGTATCGGGGCCCCGGCCAGCCGACCCTGGTGTGCGAGTCGCAGCTGTTCGGCAACCGCGTGGCCCAGCGCAGGCGCCGTGAAGACAGTGCGGTGTCCGCCGCCAATGCCTTCAAGAACATCAACGAGCTGCGCCCGGGCGTACCGGTAGTGCACATCGAGCACGGCGTCGGCCGCTACCTGGGCCTGGAGGCGCTGGACGTTGACGACCAGCTCACCGACTTCATCACCCTGGAGTACGCCGGCGGCGACAAGCTCTACGTGCCGGTGGCCTCGCTGCACCTGATCAGCCGCTACACCGGCGCCGACCCGGACCTGGCGCCGCTGCACCGGCTGGGCAGCGACCAGTGGGAGAAGGCCCGGCGCCGGGCCCGCGAGAAGGTCAACGACGTGGCCGCCGAGCTGCTGGAAATCTACGCGCGTCGCGAGGCCCGCGAAGGTTTCGCCTTCCCGGGGCCGGACGACGACTACGAAAAGTTCAGCACCGAGTTCCCCTTCGAGGAAACCCCGGACCAGGCCGAGGCGATCCACGCCGTGGAAGCGGACATGGAAGGCGGCGGCGTCATGGACCGACTGGTCTGCGGCGACGTTGGCTTCGGCAAGACCGAGGTGGCGATGCGGGCGGCCTTCCTCGCTACCCGGGCCGGCAAGCAGGTAGCCGTGCTGGTGCCCACCACCCTGCTGGCCCAGCAGCACTACAACTCGTTCTCGGACCGCTTCGCCGACTGGCCGGTGCAGGTGGAGATGATCTCCCGCTTTCGCAGCGGCCGCGAGCAGGAGGCAGTGATCCAGCGGGTGCGCGAGGGCAAGGTCGACATCCTCATCGGCACCCACAAGCTGCTGCAAAGCGACGTGAAATACGCCGACCTGGGCCTGCTGATCATCGACGAGGAGCACCGCTTCGGCGTCAAGCAAAAGGACGCCATCAAGGCCCTGCGCGCCGAGGTCGACATACTCACGCTCACCGCCACGCCGATTCCCCGCACCCTCAATATGGCCCTGGGCGGCATGCGCGACCTATCGATTATCGCCACACCGCCGGCCAAGCGCCTGTCGATCAAGACCTTTGTGCGCGAACACAATATCGCCCTGGTCAAGGAGGCCATCCTCCGTGAGACCCTGCGCGGCGGCCAGGTCTACTATCTGCACAACGAGGTGAAAACCATCGAGGAGGCGGCGCGCAAGCTGCGCGAGCTGCTGCCGGAACTGCGAGTAGGCGTGGCCCACGGCCAGATGCGCGAGCAGCAGCTGGAACAGGTAATGCGCGCCTTCTACCACCAGGACCACCACATCCTGGTGTGCTCAACCATTATTGAAACCGGCATCGACGTACCCAACGCCAACACCATTATCATCGACCGCGCCGACAAGTTTGGCCTGGCCCAGCTACACCAGCTACGCGGGCGAGTCGGCCGCTCCCACCACCAGGCCTACGCCTACCTGCTGACGCCGCCGGCCTCCGCCGTCACTGCCGATGCGGAAAAGCGCCTGGAGGCCATCGAGGCGGCCGGCGACCTGGGGGCCGGCTACCTGCTGGCCACCAACGACCTGGAAATTCGCGGGGCCGGAGAGCTGCTGGGCGAGGAGCAATCGGGGCAGATCCAGAGCGTGGGCTATTCGCTCTATATGCGCATGCTGGAGCGCGCCGTGAAGGCCCTGCAGCGCGGCGAGATTCCCGATGCCGACAGCGATATCGACACCCAGTCCGAGGTCAACCTGCGCCTGCCGGCGCTGATCCCGGAGGACTACCTGCCTGACATCAACACCCGGCTGGTGCTGTACAAGCGCATTGCCGGCGCCGAGACCGAAACAGACCTCAAAGACCTGCAGGTGGAGATGATCGACCGCTTCGGCCTGTTGCCGACGCCCACCCGCAACCTGTTCAAAATTACGCAAATAAAACTGTTGGCGGCCAGCCTGGGAATTCAGAAAATTGACGCTGGTGATCGGGGCGGCCACATCGACTTCAACGACAAGACTCATGTGAACCCGCTGGCCCTGGTAAAACTGGTGCAGGCCCAGCCGGAACAGTACCGGCTGGTAAAAGGCAACCGCCTGCGCTTCGACATCGAGCTTGAGAATTTCGAGGAGCGTTTCTCATTCGTCAGCGACCTGCTGCAGCACCTGTCCGAGCAGACCACCGAGGCCGCCGCTTGAGATGGCCGGCCGGCTGGCTGCCGGCAGTACTCGCGCTGACGCTCTCCCCCGCACTCAGCGCCCAGGAGCCCGACGATAGCGGTGATAGCGGCGATAGCTGGTACCGCATTGAGCTGCTGGTGTTCGCCAATCGCGACCCCAACGCCGCCCTGGCAGAGCGCTGGCCGCTACTGCCCCAACTCGACTACCCCACCCGCTGGCAGCGCCTGGAAACCGGGGACAGCCGCATGGCTGCCGACCAGCCGTTCGAGCTGCTGACGGTGGAAGCCAGCGCGCCGCTACCCGATATCGACCTGTTCTGGGACCGCAGCGTTGACGCACTGCTGTACGAGTACCAACAGAAACAGCAACTGGCCCGGCCCAGCGTGGCGTTGGAGCCGCTGGTGGCAATGGAAACGCCGCTGGACGTGCCGCGCCAGCGGGTGCTGCTGCCGGCCGAGGCGCGGGAGCTGAACTTCCAGCGCCGCCGCATTGACAACAGCGCCGGCCTGGAAGTCCTGATGCACCAGAGCTGGCTGCAGCGTATTCCCAGCCGCGAAACCGCCCTGCCGCTGATTCTCGACGGCCCGGTGCAGTTTGGCGACTACCCCGAACTGCAGGGCAGCGTGCTGTTTTACAGCGGCCGCTACCTGCATATCGCCACCGACCTGTGGCTCAACACCGGCGGCAGCTACCTGGATGAGAACCCCACCACTGCCGGCTGGACCATGCCGCGGCCACCGCTGCCGCTGGACCAGACCCAGCCGCCCTTGCTGCCTTTCGCCGTAACGGTGGGTGAAGACTGGTTTGAGAACCTGCCCGCCCTGCCACCGCTTGAAGTATTGCCGGAGGATGAAGACAGCGAGTTCAGCGCCAGGGCGCCGCTGTCGGAGGCAGATCCCCCGGCCGCAGGCATCAGCGTAGTCATGCCCGCGCAGGAAGCGATGCCAGATACCCCGGCCTTCGAAGACCTGGAGTCAGCCCAAGCAAACGAAGAGGATGACGCGGCAGCGCTCGCGGCCGACCACCCTCCGGCCACCGACGAGGAGATGGCCGCCTTCCTGGAGCAAGCGGTCCACGACTACGAGTTTCGCCACGCGGTACGGATCGCCCAGCAGCGCCGCATGCGCAGCGGCGAGCTGCACTACATCGACCATCCACTGCTGGGTATTGTGGTCAAGGTGAGCCGGCACGAGTTCCTGCCGTTTACCAACCTCGACGAGTTTAACGCCGACTAGGCGCTCAGCCAGGCCGCGAGCAGTTGCGCCAGTTGCGCGCTTCCCAATTCCAGTACCCCGCGCATGGCCTCCAGGGTAATGGGCTCGTCCCCTAAACCCGCCGCCGCGTTCACCACGATGCACAGGCTGGCATAGGGCAGGCCCAGTTCGCCGGCCAGCGCTGCCTCGGGCATACCGGTCATGCCCACCAGGTCGCAGCCATCCCGCGCCAGGCGTTGCACCTCTGCCGCGCTTTCCAGCCGCGGGCCCTGGGTGGCGGCGTAGGTGCCCCCTCTGGCAAGGTCCAGCCCGAGCCTCCGGGCCGCATCGGCTAACTGCCTTCGCAGTCCCGCATGGTAGGGTTCGGTGAAGTCGATATGCTCAAGCGGGGAGAGCTGGCCAGCCGTGCTCTCCGCCGCGGCCGAGACACCGTCGTAGAAGCTGTGCTCACGCCCCCAGGTGTAGTCCACCACCTGATCGGGGATCACCAGCCGCCCGGTGGGCATGGCTGGATTGATGCCACCCACCGCATTCACCCCCAGCACGGCATCGGCGCCCAGTTCGCGGAGCGCCCAGAGATTGGCGCGGTAGTTGATGCGGTGCGGCGGGATGTGGTGCGGGACTCCGTGCCGGGCCAGGAACAGGCAGCGTCGGCCCGCCAACAGCCCCTCACGGATAGGGCCAGAGGGCGCACCGAAGGGTGTTTGCAGCGGGTGCTCGCTGTCGGTCTCGAAGCCCGCCAGGGCTTGCAAGCCGGTGCCGCCAATCACCGCCAGGCGTTCCGGAACTACGTCACTGTTCAATGGATTTCCTTATACAAAATTTTCATCTGCGCATGTTTGTTAATACCGATTCCCGCTTAAAAAAACAGGGGCCCCGACGCGTGGCAAATCAACGCATTTTTAAGCCTTTGAATTCATGGAAAAGTTTCCAGGAATAGATCGATAAACGCTTTTAAATAAGGCTTTTAGTCGCTTTGTGCATAATGGACAGCGGGGGGCAGTTTGATATGTTTGGGCTTGCGAACACCCACACGGAGAAATCGCATCATGAAGCTGCTCGGTCCCTCTGTCGGGGCCTGGTACAAGGATCTTCAAACCGGCGCCACCTTTGAAGTCGTTGCCTGGGACCCCGAGAATCTTACTGTCGAAACCCAACATATCGATGGGGAAGTCAGCGAGTACGATCTCGATTCCTGGCGCGAACTGCTGCTTGTCAGCGTGGAGGAACCCGAAGACTGGCGCAACCCCTATGAACTCGACGGCGAGGATTTCACCGACCCCGACCTGCCCTTCCACCCGGAAGACTGGTCCGGCCCGCTGAACCATATCGAACCCGAGTTCATGAACGGAGTCGAGGACTTCTAGGTACCGGCCTGCACGCCAGCCGCTGTGCTACCGGGTTGATCCCGGTCATGGCACCTATTTCCTGCGCATACTACGCAGGCCAGGAGATCAAGCAGCCGGCCCGAACCCCCTGATTCGACAGCGATTTTCAGCCCCTGCGGGCCGCATCTGCGGCTTGTCTTCACCACTTTACTGTATATAATCACAGCAACTGTATGAATGCACAGCCCGTCACCACCGGGGCTGTGGCGACGTGAGATGTGACGCAAGCTCAGGAGCCGTGAAATGGAAAAGCTGACCCAGCGCCAGGAGCAGGTACTCGCCGTGATCCGGCAGTACATCGATGACACCGGCTATCCCCCTACCCGCGCCGATATCGCCCGGGAATTGGGCTTCAAGTCGGCCAATGCCGCTGAAGAACACCTCAAGGCCCTGGCGCGCAAGGGCGCGATCGAAATGGTGGCCGGCGCCTCCCGGGGTATCCGGCTGCCGGAATCCGAGGGCATTCCCATCGTCGGCCGGGTGGCCGCGGGCAGCCCGGTACTGGCCCAGGAACACATCGAGGATCACTGCGCCATGCCCGCCTCCTTCTTTAAACCTGCCGCCGACTACTTCCTGCGGGTGCAGGGCGACAGCATGATCGAGGTCGGCATTTTCGATGAAGACCTGCTGGCGGTGCACCGTACCCAGGACGTACGCGACGGGGATATCGTGGTGGCGCGCATCGACAACGAGGTCACCGTCAAGCGCCTCAAGCGCGGCAAGAACCCGCAGTTTCTGGAGTTACTGCCTGAAAACCAGGACTACGAGCCCATCAAGGTGGACCTGGCGTCCCAGGAATTCGCGATTGAAGGGATCAGTGTGGGAGTTCTGCGCCGTAGCTAAGGCCGAGCTTGCCGGCGCGCATCAGGCTGGCCAGGCATACTGTTTTTAGAGGATTCTGGCGGCTGTTGTTTCTGCTGTTGTTTTTCGCTTGGCTGTTGATTTTCGCTTGGCTGGTGCTTTTGGCTCAGCGCAGCGCCCTGTCTACAAGCGCTAGCAATCTAGCAGTATGGTGGTTGTTCTGGCGGGCCCCTGTCGGGTCCTGTAAGGGATCGAAGCTGTCTACAGGGGCCGGGCTCTCAGCGCCGGCCACTGGTGGGCGCCGTATCAGTGCAGCACGCGAGGCTGCTGCGGTTCTACGGTTTCCTCAGTCACTTCGATTTCGCCCTGGTCGGCCATCTGGGCCGCCGCCTGGATGCCGGCCTGGATCATCGCCTTGGCCACTTCCAGGGTGCCGTCCATCAGGTACACCCGGGACTCTTCAGAGAACTGGATGACCACCAGCGGCTCGCCGTCTTCGTCGGAGCGCTGCAGGACAATATCACCGTTGGGCATTTCTACGATTTCAAGTAAGGAAGAGGACACTAACTACCTCTATTTTAGGTGGGTCCACGGACAGTCTAACAACTACCACTCGTCGAGGCCATGGCCGAGTCGATCGATGAGATCAGCCAGGGAATCGTGCCACTGGCGCAGGCCCTGCTCACTCCAGGGCTGCTCCGCCAGCGCCAGCAGATTGGCGTTGCCTGCCGTGCTGCGGGTGCGCGCGGGCTCTGCCTGCAGGGCCGCCAGCCAGCCCCCCTGCTCCATCTGGCCCAATTCGACCAATTCACCGCGCCGGGGCTCCGCCAGACCGTAGTGCTGCTCCAGCGCGCCGATAGACAGGGGCGGCTCTGCCGGCAGTTCGCTGATATCGGCCAGTTCCAGCAGGAACCAGCCGTAGGCCTCCAGCAGGTGGCGGCGCACCGCCAGGCCCACCGCTTCCAGCACCCGCGGTGCCGGCAGTTCTTCCCGGGCCAGCTCGGCACCGAGCATGCGAATCAGGATATTGGCGTGGTAGAGCTTCTGGTTGGCGAGGCCACGGGCAGTGCTCACAGGATCAGGAGCCGCCCGCTGCCTTTTTCGTCGGGGCCTTCTTCTTGGGCGCCTTCTTCCTGGTGGCTTTCTTTTTCGCCGCCTTCTTCTTCGGCGCCGGCACTTCGGCATCCCACTTGTCGCCGTTGTAGAAGGCGCGCCAGCCAGTGGCTTTGCCGTCCACCTCGGTCATCAGGTACTGCTCCTTGGTCTTGCGGCTGTAGCGGATCTGGGTGGGATTGCCGGCGTTGTCCTCCACTGGCCCGGAGAACAGGAAGGCGTACTTGGGATCAATCTCATCCTTGTGCGGCAGCAGCTCGGCCAGCAACGGCGCCCGGGTTTCGCGATTGCGCGGAAACTGGCTGGCCGCCAGGAACAGGCCCGCGGCACCGTCCCGCAGCACGTAGGTGTCCTCGACTTTTTCGCAGGCCAGCTCCGGCATCGGCACCGGGTCCATTTTGGGCGGCGCCGGCTCACCATTGCGCAGCAGCTTGCGGGTATTCTTGCAGGCCTCATTGGTGCAGCCGAAGTACTTGCCGAAGCGGCCCGTCTTGAGCTGCATATCCGAGCCACACTTGTCGCACTCGATCACCGGGCCGTCGTAACCCTTGATGCGGAAACTGCCGTGCTCTACCTCGAAACCATCGCAGTCCGGATTGTTGCCGCAGACGTGCAGTTTGCGCTTTTCATCGATCAGGTAGCTGTCCATGGCGGTGTTGCACTTGGGGCAACGATGCCGCTCCCGCAGCTGGCGAGACTCGGCTTCCTCGTCGGCGTCCTCGCTGATCGCCTCGTCGCCAGGCACCAGGTTCATCGTGTTCTTGCAGCGTTCCTTGGGGGGCAAGGCATAACCTGAGCAACCCAGGAAAACCCCGGTGCTGGCTGTGCGCACCTGCATGGGCCTGCCGCACTTGTCGCAGGCGATGTCGGTCATGGTGGGCTCGTTGGAGCGCATGCCGTCTTCTTCAGCTTCCGCCTGGGCCAACTTGGCGCTGAAGTCAGCGTAGAAATCGTCCAGCAATTTATCCCAGGCCAGGTTGCCCTCGGCGACCTCGTCCAGGTGCTCCTCCATGCCGGCGGTAAAGCCGTAGTCCAGCAGGTTGGGGAAACTCTCCTGCAGACGCTCGGTGACGATGTCGCCCATCTTCTCCGCATAAAAGCGCTTGTTCTCCAGGCGCACATAGCCGCGGTCCTGAATGGTGGAGATGATGGAGGCGTAGGTGGAGGGACGGCCAATACCGCGCTTTTCCAGCTCCCGCACCAGGCTGGCCTCGCCGTAACGGGGCGGCGGCTTGGTGAAATGCTGACTGGGGTCCAGCTTGAGCAGCGCCAGGCTGTCGCCTTCCTTGAGGTCGGGCAGTTCGACGTCATCGCGCTTGCCTGCCACCGGCTGCACCGCGGTGAAACCGTCAAACTGCAGGATGCGCCCCTTCGCGGTCATCTGGTACTCGCCGGCGGCCACGGTGACGGTGCTGGCCAGATAGCGGGCCGGCGTCATCTGGCAGGCCACGAACTGGCGCCAGATCATCTCGTAGAGGCGCTCGGCGTCGCGCTCCATGCCCTGCAGCGCCGACTGCTTCACGTTCACATCGGAGGGGCGGATGGCCTCGTGAGCCTCCTGGGCGCCGTCCTTGGAGCTGTAGCGGTTGGGCGCCTCGGGCAGGTAGTCCGGCTTAAAGTTGGCGCTGATATAGTCGCGACAGGCCGCCACCGCATCCTGGCTCAGATTGGTGGAGTCCGTCCGCATGTAGGTGATATAGCCCGCCTCGTAGAGGCGCTGGGCCAGCATCATGGTTTTCTTGACGCTGAAACCGAGACGGGTGCTGGCGGCCTGCTGCAGCGTCGAGGTGATGTAGGGTGCCGGTGGCTTGGAGCGGGTCGGCTTATCCTCGCGGGTGGCGACCCGGTAGCTCTCGTCCTGCAACGCCGCCACCGCCGCCATGGCGCCGGCCTCGTCGGTGGGGCGAAACTTCTCGCCCTGATGGCGGACCACCTGGAAACGCACCTCGTGGGCATCGCCACCCTTCAATTCGGCGTGCAGTTCCCAGAACTCTTCAGGGATAAAGGCGTGAATCTCGCGCTCGCGCTCCACCAGCAGCTTTACCGCCACCGACTGCACGCGGCCGGCAGACAGACCGCGGGCAATCTTGGCCCACAGCAGCGGCGACACCATATAGCCCACCACCCGGTCCAGGAAACGCCTGGCCTGCTGGGCATTGACGCGGTCGGTATCGACCTCGCCGGGTTCTTCAAAAGCCGCCTGGATAGCGCGCTTGGTGATCTCGTTGAACACCACCCGCTTGTAGCGGTCGCCGTCACCGCCGATGGCCTCCTGCAGGTGCCAGGCGATGGCTTCCCCTTCGCGGTCGAGGTCGGTGGCGAGGTAGATGGCGTCCGCATCCTTGGCCAGCTTCCTGAGCTCGTCGACCACCTTTTCCTTGCCCGGCAGAATCTCGTACTTCGCCTGCCACTGCTTCTCAGGGTCGATACCCATGCGGCGGATGAGTTGCTCGCGGTTCTTTTTGGCGCGGTGCGCGGCCTTCTCAGCCGGCGCCATCTTGCGGGTAATAGCGGCCTGGCGGGCGCGCTCCTTGGGATCCACCGGCTTGCTGCTGCCCGCTGTGGGCAGGTCACGGATATGCCCTACGCTGGATTTCACCACGTAGTCCGATCCGAGGTACTTGTTGATCGTCTTGGCCTTGGCAGGTGATTCGACGATGACCAGTGATTTACCCATACATTCCTTGCGTTGTGCGGTTCGGCTTCATTGCCGCTTAGAGAACCATGTTGATAGCGGGGCGGGAAAAGGCGACATATATAAGACCTGATCTAGCCGCGGTCAAGAACTACCCCTCGCTTTACCAACTTCGCCCCAGCAGGTCGCGCAGCACCCCGGCGATGGCTTCCACGTCCTCCCGGCTGCCCTGTTCGTCCCAGTTGACCCCCACGCCTTCGCGGTCTTCGCGCACCCCTATGACCCCTTCCGGCAGTGGCTCCAGCGCCGCGCAGCGGTCGCTGGGCCAGTGCCCGGCGGCGGGCACCCAGTCATTCCCCGAGCGCGCCAGGCTCACCGGTGCCTCGGGCCGATCGCCGCGCTGGCGACGGCAGCCGTAGAACACCCGCGGGCTGCCATCGGCGGCCTTCTCCAGCTTGACGTAGAGCCCGGCGCTGGCCGCGGCCTGGCGCAGGTCCGCCAGCTGCCGTTGGCGGCGGCTGGGCATCATACTCAGCAATGGTGACAGGGCGATGAGGACTACCACCAGGATCAGCAGATAGGTCATTGACGCAGAGCAGGGTTTCCCTTTTTCATACTATGCTATAACGAAAACAGTCGAACTGATGGAGCACACCATGTCGGGCACCGCCTACAAGACCCTGCTGATGGCCGTAGACCTGAGCGATGAATCCGGCGATGTGGCCGAGCGCGCCGCCGCGCTGGCCTCTGCCAACGATGCCACGCTACATGTCATCCACGTAATCGAGCCCCTCAGCTTTGCCTACGGCGGCGACATCCCAATGGATTTTTCCGGCATCCAGGAGGAAATCCACCAGCAGGCCAAACAGCAGCTCGCCAGCTTTGCCAGCGACTGCGGGATTCCCGAAGAGCGGCAGCACATTGTGCTGGGCCGACCGGAAGTGGAAATCCACAACATGGCCGAGGAAGTCGGCGCCGACCTGATCGTGGTGGGCAGCCACGGCCGCTACGGCCTGGCGCTGTTGATGGGCTCCACCGCCAACGGCGTGCTGCACGGCGCCACCTGCGACGTGCTGGCAGTGCGGGTCGGCATCGACAAGTCCTAGCCCCGGCTAGTCTGCCGGGCCGGCCTGCGCCGACAGGAAACTGGCCAGCCCTGCCGCATCGAAGGGCCAGTCCAGCTCGGCGCCGGAATCCTCCCGCCTCAGCACCGGGATACGCTCGCCATAGCGCTCAAACAGCGCATCCGAGTCTGCAATATCATCCACCGCCACCTGCAGGCCGCGCTCCACCCAGGGCATCAACAAGCGCTCTGCCTGTTCACACAGGTGGCAAGCGCTGGTACTGTACAGCACCACATCGGGCTCAGGCATGCCGTTCGGCCCCGTTCCACCCGGTGTTACGGCTGCACATTTTGAGTGTTGATTTCTTCACGACGCCCGCAGTACACTCCTCAGTTCAATAATTTATACCGATAAATCAGTACAAGCCCAGGCATGCGCCCGCAAGCGCCCAGGGGCTGAGGAACATACGCACATGGCTCTGTTTTCACAACCCACGGCCCGCGCGCTGGCAATTCTCGACCTGCTGATGGCCAACCCCAACCAGGCGTTTGGCCTGACCGAGATGACCCGCCGTCTCAATCTCAATAAGGCCACCTGCCACGCCATCCTCACTACCATGGCCACCTACGGTTTCCTGGTGCAGCACCCCAAAACCAAGGCGTACCGTCTCGGCCCCAGCATCATCGCCGCCGGCAATGCCGCCTTCGTACAGTTCCCGGTGCTGGAGTACGCCCGCCCGGCACTGGAATCGCTGGAGCAGGACCTGGACGTCGGCTTTGGCGTAACCGGCCGCTCCAAGTCCCATATTGTGCTGCTGGCGCTGTACGGCAAGGCCAGCCACCTGATCGACAACTTCCAGCTCGGCCTCAGGCTGCCAAACATCGCCCCCATCGGCGCCTGTTTCACGGCCTGGTCGCCCGCCAAGCACCTGCAGGCCTGGCTGGATGCCGCCCACGAAGCCTACGGCGGCTACGATGAGAAGCTCGATCAGCGGCTGCGCATGTCGGTGATCGGCATCCGTGCCCGCGGCTACGAAGTGGTGCTGCGCACCCGCGCCGAAGCCGCGCTGCACGAAGACCTCAAGCAGATCCAGGAAGCCTGGAACCTGTCCGACCTGCAGGATGTGACGGCCAAGTACCAGCGCGCCCTCTGCGACGAACAGGTGCATCTGGACCGCATCGACCCGCGGGCGCGCTACGAGGTCAGCACCATCAACGTGCCGGTATTCGCCCAGCGCCAGCTTCCGGCCCTGTGCTTTGCCGCAGGTTCCTTCGAGAAGCCGGTAACCGGCGCGGAAATCGAGCACATTGCCGAACGTATGCGCACCGCCGCCAACGAAGTGGCCGAGGTGGCCAAGCAGCACGCGCCCCACGAAGAAGAGAGTTAAGGCACCCGGATCATGGCGGGGTTCTTCGACCAGGTGCTGACGGTTTACGGTCGCAAACCCGCGCTGGAAGCGCTGCAGGACAACAGCCTGAGCTGCTACCGCCTGCATTTCGCCGATAGCAACAAACCCGCCGCCATCCTCGACGAGATGCGCGCCCTGGCGGAACAGCGCGGCATCGAGATTCTTACCCACGGCAAGCGCGAGCTGTCGCGCATCTCCCGCAAGGGCAGCCAGGACCAGGGCGTGGCGGTTGACGTGCACTGCCCTGCCTTCTCAAACCTCGAGGACTTCCTGGCCCAGGACAGCGGCGCCCCCACCCGCCTGCTCGCCGCCGACGGCATCACCAACCCCCAGAACGTCGGCATGCTGGTGCGCTCCGCCGTGGCCGGCGGCATCGACGGCATCCTCTGGCCCCGGGACGGCAACGCCGCTCTCGGCCCGCTGGCCGTCAAAGCCAGCGCCGGCACGCTCTTCAAAGCCCCCCTGGTCCGCTGCCGCGAACTCGCCGCCGCCGTCCAGGCCTGCCAACAGCAGGGCTTCCGCGTCTGCGTGCTGGATGCCAATGCCGAGCAGTCGCTGTTCGAGGGGAATGCCGGAGAGCGGGTGATCTATGTCCTCGGCAACGAGACTGAAGGCCCATCAAAGACGGTGCTGGCACTGGCAGACGAGCAGCGCAGCATCCCCATGCAGAACGGCGTCGAATCCTTGAACGTAGCCGTTACTGCTGCGCTTATCGCTTATCTCGCTCGCTGATCGTTGCAGTCTGGTGCCACACCCGAAGCGCCGACGTGGATGCCCTTTTCTGCACGGTCGCTAGCCGAGCCCGGGGCCTGGGGGGAATGCACCGGAGTCGAGGGTTTCTGTGGTTTCTAGTGGCTTATCCGGCGCGCCCCGGATTGGTGGGGGTTTGCGCCACACCCGAAGCGCCGACGTGGATGCCCTTTTCTGCACGGTCGCTAGCCGAGTCCGGGGCCTGGGGGGAATGCACCGGAGTCGAGGGCTTCTGTGGTTTCTAGTGGTTTATCCGGCGCGCCCTGATAGTGCTGAAAAGGGCATCCACGCCGACGCTTCAACGCCCTGCCACGTCCTTAGAAATGAGGCCGTCAGGCATTTAATTTCCATCTGCGCTTCACCGCGGCCTTCACGAACCGCAACATGAAGGTACTCGTCTCCAGGGCCAACCCTCTTTGCGCCAGAGAAATCGCAAGAGTGAACAACGTGTCAGCGGTGACGAAAGCGCGGTACACACCTTCCAAAGCAGTGCGGGAAGAGCGCCGAACCAGGATGCAGGCGCTCTGATTCGAAGGGAAAGCCAACCAGCTAGTCGCGATGCCAGAGGTGACGGTGTTGCGGCTGTTGCCAGCACTATCAGGTCGCGCCGGATAAACCACTAGAAACCACAGAAGCCCTCGATGAGGGCGCATTCCCCCCAAGCCCCAGACTCGGCTAGCGACCGTGCTGGCAGCAGCCGTAACGCCGGCACCTCGCTACGAAGCGCGAAAGAAAGACCGGAAAACGCCCGCAGCGAGCGCGGCTATTTGGAGAGGAACGACATGCCCTCTTCGAGGCCCTTGAGGGTCAGCGGGTACATCTTGCCGTCCACCAGTTGGCGGGTCATGGAGACCGACTGGGTGTATTCCCATTCGTCTTCCGGCACCGGGTTGAGCCAGATGACCTTGTCGTAGACATCCGTGAGGCGCCGCATCCAGACCTCGCCGGCCTCCTCGTTCCAGTGCTCCACGCTGCCGCCCGGCTGGGCGATTTCGTAGGGGGACATGGAGGCGTCACCGACAAAGATCACCTTGTAGTCGTGGCTGTACTTGTGGAGCACATCCAGCATCGGGGTGCGTTCCGTGTGGCGGCGGATGTTGTTCTTCCACACCGACTCGTAGATGAAGTTGTGGAAGTAGAAGTACTCGAGGTGCTTGAACTCGGTGCGCGAGGCGGAGAACAGCTCTTCGCAAACCTTGATATGCGGGTCCATGGAGCCGCCCACGTCCAGGAACAGCAGCACCTTCACCGCGTTGTGGCGCTCCGGCACCATCTTGATATCCAGCAGGCCGGCGTTGCGGGCGGTGGAGCTGATGGTGTCGTCGAGGTCCAGTTCCTCGGTGGCGCCGGTGCGGGCGAACTTGCGCAGGCGGCGCAGGGCCACCTTGATGTTGCGGGTGCCCAGTTCGACGGAGTCGTCGAGGTTGGCGAAGTCGCGCTTCTCCCAGACTTTCACCGCCTTCTTGTTCTTGCCGTTGGAGCCAACGCGGATGCCCTCGGGGTGATAGCCCTCCTGACCGAAGGGTGAGGTGCCGCCGGTGCCGACCCATTTGTTGCCGCCCTCGTGGCGCTTTTTCTGTTCTTCCAGGCGCTTCTTGAATTCCTCGATCAGCTTCTCCAGGCCGCCGAGGGACTCGATCTTGGCCTTCTCCTCCTCGCTGAGGTTCTTCATGAACTCGCTGCGCAGCCAGTCGTCCGGGATCAGCGCCTCGATAATGTCATCGAGGGCTTCCAGGTCCTGGAAGTGCAGGCCGAAGGCGCGGTCGAAACGGTCGAAGTACTTCTCGTCCTTGACCATGCAGGTGCGGGAGAAGTAGTAGAAATCGTCCATGTCCGCGAAGGCCATGCGCTGCTTGAGGCCCTCCAGCAGCACCAACAATTCGGTGGTGCTGACCGGAACGCCGGCGTCACGCAGGCCGTGGAAGAAGTTGATCAGCATGGGGGGCTCTACTCCCTATTGGCGCATCTCGCGACGGTGCATGAAGGCCAGGCGCTCCAGCAGGTGCACGTCCTGCTCATTCTTCAGCAGCGCGCCGTACAGGGGCGGGATCGCCTTGGTGGGGTCGCGTTCCTTGAGGATTTCGTCGGGGATATCGTCGGCCATCAGCAGCTTGAGCCAGTCGATCAGCTCGGAGGTGGAGGGCTTCTTCTTCAGCCCCGGAATGCTGCGTACGTCGAAGAACACTTCCATCGCTTCCTGCACCAGATCCTGGACGATGCCCGGGTAGTGCACTTCAACGATCTCGCGCATGGTGTCGCGATCCGGGAAGTTAATGAAGTGGAAAAAGCAGCGGCGCAGGAAGGCGTCCGGCAGCTCTTTCTCGTTGTTGCTGGTAATAATGATGATCGGGCGATGCTTGGCCTTGATGGTCTCGCCGGTTTCGTAGACGAAGAATTCCATGCGATCCAGTTCCACCAGCAGGTCGTTGGGGAACTCGATGTCGGCCTTGTCGACCTCGTCGATCAGCAGCACCACCTGCTCGTCGGAATCAAAGGCTTCCCACAGCTTGCCGCGCTTGATGTAGTTGGCAATGTCCTGGACTTTCTCGTCCCCAAGCTGGGAGTCGCGCAGGCGGGAAACCGCGTCGTACTCGTACAGTCCCTGCTGGGCCTTGGTGGTGGACTTGATGTGCCACTGGATCAGCTTCATGCCCAGGGCGTCGGCCACTTCCTCGGCCAGCATGGTCTTGCCGGTGCCCGGCTCGCCCTTGATAAGTAGCGGTCGCTGTAATTCCACCGCGGCGTTTACCGCCATGCGCAGGTCTTCGGTCGCGACGTATCGCTCGGTCCCTTCAAACTTCATCTGGTATTTACCCTCTCAAAATGAACGTGCCAGCCTACCGACTGGTACGAGTGGAATCAAGAAACGGCTTGCCGCGGCCGCGCGCTAGTTGGCGGGATCTGCGGAGCGGCGCAGGCTGCGGGACAACACCCAGCCTACCAGGCACAGGGCAAAGGCCATGCCCTGGGCAATCAGCAGCGAACGCATTGGCCGCGCCGCCGCCTCGGTGCCGGTGGTAAGCAGCTCAAAGAACACCACGAAGATGGCGGGCGCCCAGGTCTGGGTGTCCGACGCGGGATGGGCCGGCGTGAGGGCAAGGGCGGCGAGTATCAGGCCCAGCGCCAGGCGCGCACCGTGAGACAGGCGCGGGCCCACCCACAGGTAAAGCACCAGGATGGCGCCAAAGGTGGCGGCGGCATAGGCCAGCCAGGCGGTGTGGTAGCTTTCCGGTGACAGCATCTACTCTACCCAGTTAATGATGTGCTCATCGTACCCATCGGGGTGCACGAATTCATCCGACACCACGCGGCCGCGTATGCTGATACCGGCCTCGTGCACAGTTTCCCGGCTGCCGCTGATCAGCGGGTGCCAGTCGTACAGGGGCTTGCCCTCGGACAGCAGCCGGTAGGCGCAGGTGTCCGGTAGCCAGTGTAGCGCCGCCACATCGTGCTGCTTGAGGTCGATGCAGTTGGACATCAACTCGCTGCGGCGCGGGTAGTCGGAGCAGCGACAGCTGGATTCCTCCAGGTAGCGGCAACGCACGCCGGTGTAATACACCTCGCCACTGTCGGCATCTTCCAGTTTGTGCAGGCAGCAGCGCGCACAGCCGTCACAGAGAGATTCCCACTCCGCCTCGGACATCTCCGCCAGGGACTTCTGTTCCCAGAAACGCTCCATGCTCAGGCGCCCCGGCGCAGCTCTTCCGGGCTGGGCGGCATCTGCAGGTAATAGCCGCGCTCCTCGATCTGCGCCACCACCTCATCGGCATTGGCGCGGGCCAGCTTTTTGCTGCCATCCAGGTTCAGCAACATGATAGGCTCCGGCTCCCCAAACTGCCCCAGCAGCGCTTCGGGCACCCGGCCCAGGCCCTCGGCCTTGCTGACATAGAGATACATCTGTTCCTTGCGCGGGCTGCGATAGACCTGACAGAGCACGGTTCAGGCCTCCAGGCCAACGGCTTGCAGCAGCGGCGCCACCACCGCCTGCTCGCGCCAGCCCGACCAGCGCCGGGGTCGCTCCAGCCGTTCGCCGTGGGCCAGGCGCACCATCAGTTCGTAGTCCCTGGAGGACAACAATGCTTCGGGCTCCACCTGCCAGTCGCGTGCCAGAGCCGCGGCGGCCGCCTTGAGCTTCTTGAGCTCATCGCGCTGGCCGGCGTCCAGCGGTTTGCCGAGGGGCAGCGGCAACTCATCTTCGGGTAGGCCGCTCGCCTCACCCACCAGGTCCAGCAGCACCTCGCCCTGCTTGCGCACCACTGCCTGCGGCATATCGGGCACCCCGCGTAGCTGCCCCATGTTGGCAGGCAGGCGCTGGGCCAGGGCCAGGCACACCTTGTCGGCCAGAATCCAGCTGCGCGGCTTGTCGAGTCGCCGGGCGCGTTCGTCGCGCCAATCGCACACCAGGGCCAGGGCTGCCAGTTGCCTGGGCTTGAGCTTCCAGGCCGACTTGACCCGGGTGTAGGACGGCGCCGGCGGTGCCGATGCCTCCGCGGCGGCGGCGGCACCGTCTTCCAGCACCCAGTCACTGCGACCGCTGGCATCCAGGCGTTCGCGCAGGTGCCGGTAGACCGGCAACAGGGGGATGACATCGGCGGCCGCATAGTCGAGCTGGGCATCACTGAGCGGACGCGCCAGCCAGTCAGAGCGGGTCTCACCCTTGGCGAGCTCCAGGCCACTGACTGCCTCTACCAGGGCCCGGTAGCCGAGGCTGAAGCCCAGGCCGGCAAAGGCCGCCGCGCGCTGGGTATCGAACAATGGCAGGGGCTGGGTGCCCAGGTAGACCTGGAAGACTTCCAGGTCTTCGCTGGCGGAATGCAGTACCTTGACGACCTCCGGGTTCTCGAACAGCGCCCTCAACGGCGAGATATCGTCGATGGCCAGTGGATCGATCAGCCAGGCCTTGTCGGGCGCGCCGGGAAAACACAGTTGCACCAGCGCTGGTTGCGGGTAGTAGGTGTCGCGGCGCATAAACTCGGTGTCCACGATCACCGCATCGTCGGCGGCGAAGCGCGCCACCAGATTCGCGAGTGCCGCGCTGTCTGTCATTAACTCGTACTTCATACTATTCCATGAGTTTGCGGCCGCTGAAGGCGTGCGCCAGGGTGCTGCCGTCCACGTATTCCAGTTCGCCCCCCAGCGGCACCCCATGGGCGATGCGGCTGATGCGAATGCCCTCCTCGCCCCTGACCAGCTCCGACAGATAGTAAGCGGTGGCCTCGCCCTCCACCGTGGGATTGGTGGCCAGGATCAGCTCGGACACCCCATCACGCTGAATGCGCTCCTGCAGCAGATCGAGTCCGATATCCTCCGGCCCGATGCCATCGATGGGAGACAGGTGGCCCATCAGCACAAAATACAGGCCCCGGTAGCTGCCACTCTGCTCCACGGCGACCACGTCCGCCGGAGATTCCACCACGCAGATGGTGCTGTTGTCCCGGCGCGCATCGGCGCAGATGCTACAGATATCCTGCTCGGTAAAATTGCGGCACAGCCGGCAATGGCTGACGCCGGCCATGGCTTCACTCAGCGCTGTCGCCAGGTTGACGCCACCCTCGCGGTCGCGCTCCAGCAGCTGCAGGGCCATGCGCTGGGCGGTCTTACGACCCACTCCCGGAAGGCAGCGCAGGCTTTCGACCAGCTGCTCAATAAGTGGACTGAAACTCACTCGGTCAGGCCCGGCACCTAGAACGGCATCTTGAAACCGGGCGGCATCATGCTGCCCAGCACATCCTGGTTGCTGGCCTCGACCTTTTTGACGGCGTCGTTGACGGCGGCGGCCAGCAGGTCTTCCAGCATCTCCTTGTCTTCGCCCAGCACGCTGTCGTCGACATGGACCCGGCGCACGTCGAAGCGCCCGGTCATAATCACCCGCACCAGGCCCGCGCCCGCCTGGCCCTCGAACTCCTGGTTGGCCACTTGTTCCTTGGCCTCCAGCATTTTCTGCTGCATTTCCTGGGCCTGCTTCATCAGGTCGTTAAGACTGCCTTTCACGGATCACCTCAGTGTTTGATCGGTGTGACCGAATCCCGGTCTATGCTGCCTTCAAAGCGATCCAGCAGCAGCTTGACCCCGGGGTCGGATTCAATGGATTCCAGGGCGCGGGCCTGGCGCTCTTCCAGCAGCCGGTGGGCGCGCTGGGCGGGGGTTTCATAGCGGGGCGAGCCGGGCTCGATTTCCACCGCGATATCGCGCTGGTAGTACTTGGCCAGGGCCGCGGCGATGCGCTGGCTATGGGCGTCGTTGTACAGCGAGGCGTTGCGCTCATCCAAGGTAAACCAGGCGCGGTCACCCTCGACCTGGCGCAGTTCGCAGTGGGATGCGACATTGTAAACCAGCCCGTTCAAGCCCAGGCGGTCCAGCAGGTCGGGCCAGCGGGCGGGCTCCAGCGCCAGCCGCTCCGTGGCGCCATGACCGGCGTCCCCGGCAGCGTCGACCGCAGGCTGTGTCTCGGGGCCGGCGGAGGCTTCGGGTGCTATCGGATCAGGTGCGGCCGGCTCAGGCGCGGCCGGCTCAGGCACTGCCCGCTGAGGTACCGCCGGTTCAGCTACTGCCGGTTCAGGCGCTGTCGATGCCGTTGCGGCAGGCTCAGGTATGGGTGCAGTGGTAACCCGCTCAGCCGCCGCCGGCTCTGATGCAACTGGCTCTGATGCAACCGACTTAGGTGCGGCCGGCGCGGGCGCGGACGGACGAGGCACCGGCTCCGGTGCCTGGGGAGCATCAGGCTTTTTTGCCGCAGCGGCCACCTCGGGGCCGCGCTCTTCGAGGGCTTCCGTGCTGACGCTGTCATCGATGACCGCCGCCGGGCGGAAGGCAATCATCCGCAGCAGCGCCATGTCCATACCGCCGCGAGCATCCGGCGCCAGCGCCAGGTCGCGCTTGCCGGTGATCGCGAACTGGTAATACAGCTGTGCGTCTTCCGCCGTCATGCTGGCAGCAAAGGCAGACACCTGCTCGGCATCGCCGAGGCTGTTGTCCACCGCGTCTGGCACCGCCTGGGCCACCGCCACCCGATGCAGCAGGGAGGCCAGCTCATCCAGCGTGCCGGCATAGTCGGGCGCGTGTTCCGACATCGCCTCGACCACAGCCAGGGCGGCGCTGGCGTCCTGGGCGGCGACCGCTTCCAGCAGCCGATAGACGAAGGACAGGTCTACCGTGCCCAGCATATTGCGGACATCGGCTTCCACCAGCTTGCCATTGCCAAAGGCCACGGCCTGGTCAGTCAGGCTCAGGGCATCGCGCATGCTGCCCTCGGCGGCGCGCGCCAGCAGCCACAGGGCTGGCTCCTCAAAGCTCACCATCTCCTGGTCGAGTACGCTCTTCAGGTAGCCAACAATCAGCTCCGGCGACATGTTCTTCAGGTTGAACTGCAGGCAGCGCGACAACACGGTGGCAGGCAGCTTCTGCGGGTCAGTCGTGGCCAGCAGGAAAATCACGTGGGGAGGCGGCTCCTCCAGGGTTTTCAGCAGCGCATTGAAGCTGCTGGTGGAGAGCATATGCACCTCGTCGATCAGGTAGACCTTGTAGCGGCAGCGGGTCGGCGCATACTGGACATTCTCCAGCAGTTCCCGGGTATCCTCGACCTTGGTGCGGGAGGCGGCGTCCACCTCGATAAGGTCCACGCTGCGCCCTTCGGCGATCTCCAGGCAGGAACCACAGACCCCACAGGGCTCGGAGCTGACCCCGGCCTCACAGTTCAGGCACTTGGCCAGAATCCGAGCCACGGTGGTCTTGCCCACCCCGCGGGTGCCGGTAAACAGGTAGGCGTGGTGCAGCCGATCGTGGTCCAGCGCATTGATCAGCGCCTGCAGCACATGCTCCTGCCCCACCATCTCGCGGAATATCCGGGGGCGCCATTTCCTGGCCAGAACCTGATGCGACATAAACGACTGAACGTGTAACTGTGGAAACCGCCAAGGATACACCAATGGTCCCTGTGCTCACACCAAACCGCTACTTCCTGACATGGCTGGGTTGTATCCAGCTTCGTAGCGAGGCGCCGACGTGGTGGCCCCCACAACCCAGCGTCGCATCCATCTCCCCCTTGCCAGATGTGATACGAGACGGAGGTGCCGGTGCGCAGGCTATTGCCAGCACCATCAGGGCGCGCCGGAGCCAACAAAAGAAACCACAGAAGCCCTCGACTCCGGTGTTATCCCAAGAAACTCAGAATCGGCTAGCGACCGTGCTGGCAATAGCCTGCGCACCGGCACCGCACTACGGAGCACCAACAAAGACAAGAATGGAGGCGACCCAAGCAGCCGCACCTCGGCACACGAGTCGATAATTACCGTTGCTCCCTTCCGGGCCTGGCGGGGTTCACTACCTATCGTTGCGA
>JANQIO010000177.1 GCA_028282105.1 Halieaceae bacterium
TCAAAGAATTCAGTCGTTTATCAATGTTTCTGCGGGCTGTGGCCCGGTCTGAGGCTCGCATTTGGCAAACTGTCCGTTGAATCAGTTGCTGGAATATAGCTTAAATACAATTATTAAGAAACTTAAAAATAATTTAAAAATTATAAAATATAAAATATTTATCACTTAAATATGATTAATCAGCTCTGCTGTTGGAGAATGCTGGTGCGCATCTCGCGCTGCATTCCTTTTTCCAAGGAAATTGCCTTAGGCTCCGTCTTACTGTTGAAGAGGAGCCCAATTGGCCGAACACGACACGTTAATCCGCGGCGCTCAGTCCGGTGACGCTGATGCCTTCGAGGCCCTGCTCGAAGCGCACTACGACACCCTGTACCGCTTTGCCTACAAGTGGAGCGGCAACCGGACGGACGCGGAAGACATTACCCAGCAGGCCTGCATCAAGCTGGCCGGGGCGCTGTCGTCCTATCGATTTGAGTCGGCCTTTACCACCTGGCTGTACCGGGTGGTGGTGAACTGCGCCAAGGACTGGGCCCGGACTCAGGGCCGCCATGCGGGCGAGGCGCTGGAGCCCGCCCTGGAGCGGTTTGTAGAGAAAGGCGCGGCGAATGGTGCGGAGCAGGGCGTCGGGGCGATCGTGGGCGATAGCGCCAACGTGGAACACCATGTGTTCCTGCGGCAATTGCTGGAACGGCTGGAGGACCTGCCCGAGGGCATCCGCGAAACCCTGCTGCTGGTACATGCCGAGGGGCTCACCCACGGGGAGGCCGCCGCCGTGCTCGATGTAAAGGAGAGCACCGTGTCCTGGCGGCTCCATGAATTCAGGAAAAACTACCGCCTCGTCCTGGACGGGGGAGGTATCGAGCTATGAACGACGACGACATCGACAAGCAACTGCGGGAGGGCCTGAACGGCGAAGTCCCGCCGCCAAACCCCGCTGCCAGGCGCCGGGCGATTGCCATGGCGCGCCAGGCCTTCGAGGCCGAGCATGCGCAAGTGTCTGAATCTATTGAAGAAAAAGAAAAAACAAAATCCACCCAAGGATTGTCGGGCTGGCTGCGTCTCATCTTCGGACAACGTGCCGAAGAGGAGGGCACCATGACAACCTACAATCCGAAGCTGATGTATTCCGGCGTGGCCACGGCCGCGGTGATGGCGGTGGCCGTGGGCCTCGCCCTGCAGAGCCAGACCGGCCGAGAGATCACTATTGAGCTGCCCGAGGTCACGCTGGGCCAGGACCATACCGCGACGAACATTGAGCAGCAGGTGGTGGACCAGGACCTGGACGAAGCGCTGGCGCGCCGCAGCGAGGCAGGGGTAGCGTCGCAGACCAGTCTCGCCACCGAGGTGCGCAAACTGGCAGCCAGTGAAGATAGCCGGGTGCGCCTGATTTCGCCGCAGTCGCTGGAATCAGTGGGTGACAGTGCCGGGCCCTCGGCGACAGTTCGCGCCAATGTGCCCGCGCCCCCGCCCACCATGGAACAGATCGTCGTCATGGAGGCCGAGCGGGCTGCGGGACAGGCCAGGGCGCAAACAGTCTCAGGGCAGCCCGGAGTGGGAGTGGCCCAGGAGTCTATGGTGGTCACTGGCCATAACAATGGGGATGCCAGCGCCGGCAGTTTTATGATCGGCGACGTTATCCCCCAGCCTGGCTACCAGGAAGTCGGCCGTGACAAGTTCACCGAGTTCGAGGAGAACCCGGTGAAGCTGGTCAGCGAGGAGCCGGTCTCGACCTTCTCCGCCGATGTGGACACTGCCAGCTACAGCTTTGTGCGCCGCATGCTCAACGCCGGCGTGCTGCCACAGCCGGATGCGGTGCGGGCCGAGGAGATGATCAACTACTTCGATTACAGCTACCCCCTGCCCGAGAGCAAAGCGCAGCCCTT
>JANQIO010000185.1 GCA_028282105.1 Halieaceae bacterium
TGCCGAGGTGAACGATCACCTGCCTGAGGACATCTCCGATCCGGATCAGGTTGAAGACATCATCCAGATGATCAACGACATGGGCATCCAGGTATTTGAGGTGGCCCCGGACGCTGACACCCTGCTGATTACCGAGGGCGACTCCTCCGCCGATGACGTGGTAGCCGCTGAAGCCGCTGCCGCCCTGGCCGCGGTCGAGACCGAAGCCGGCCGCACCACCGATCCGGTGCGCATGTATATGCGCGAAATGGGCACCGTGGAACTGCTGACCCGCGAGGGCGAGATCGTCATCGCCAAACGCATCGAAGAAGGCATTCGCGAGCTAATGGCGGCGCTTGCCTACTACCCGGGCGCCGTGCGCTCCATTCTCGATGAGTACGACAAGGTGGCCACCGAAGAACGCCGCCTGTCGGACATCCTGGTGGGTTACCTGGACCCGGCTGAACATGTGCCTTCCGCGGCAGAGGTCGCGGCCCAGCAGGAAGCCAGCGGCGACAGCGATGATGACGACGATGAAGATGGCGATACCGGCCCGGATCCGGTAGAGGCCAAAAAGCGTTTCACCGCCATCAAACGCGCCTGCAACAAGGCAGACAAGTCCATCGCCAAGGAAGGGCGCGATGGCAAGACCGCCCAGAAGGACATGGAAAAGCTGGCGGAGCTGTTCAAGTTCCTGAAGCTGACCCCGCGCGTGTTCGACCCGCTGACCGAGCAAGCCCGTGACGTGCTGCTGCAGGTGCGCAACCTTGAGCGCGAGATCATGCAGCTCTGCGTGAAGACCTGCGGCATGCCCCGTATGGAGTTCATCAAGAGCTTCCAGGGTTCCGAGTCCGACCTGCGCTGGGTGAGCAAGCACACCCGCTCCAAGAAGGACTACGCCGCCAGGCTCGCAGCGGAGAAGGACAATATCCAGCGCGCCCAGCGCAAGCTGCAGTTGGTTGAGGAAGAAGCCGGACTGTCGGTAACCGAGATCAAGGAAATCAATCGCCGTATGTCCATGGGCGAGGCTATGGCACGCCGGGCCAAGAAGGAAATGGTGGAAGCCAACCTGCGCCTGGTGATCTCCATTGCCAAGAAGTACACCAACCGCGGACTGCAGTTCCTGGACCTGATCCAGGAGGGCAACATCGGCCTGATGAAGGCCGTAGACAAGTTCGAGTATCGCCGCGGCTACAAGTTCTCGACCTATGCCACCTGGTGGATTCGCCAGGCTATCACCCGCTCCATCGCCGACCAGGCGCGCACCATCCGTATCCCGGTGCACATGATCGAAACCATCAACAAGCTCAACCGTATCTCCCGCCAGATGCTGCAGGAGATGGGCCGCGAGCCCACGCCGGAAGAGCTGGGTGAGCGCATGGACATGCCGGAAGACAAGGTGCGCAAGGTGCTGAAGATCGCCAAGGAGCCAATCTCCATGGAGACGCCCATCGGCGATGATGAAGACTCGCACCTGGGTGACTTTATCGAGGACGCGACGATCGAGTCCCCGGTAGATTCCGCCACCGGGTCTGGGCTGCACGAGGCCACCAAGGATGTGCTGGCCGGACTCACCGCCCGCGAAGCCAAGGTGCTGCGTATGCGCTTTGGTATCGACATGAACACCGACCACACCCTTGAGGAAGTGGGCAAGCAGTTCGATGTCACCCGTGAGCGCATCCGGCAAATAGAAGCCAAGGCCCTGCGCAAGCTGCGCCACCCGACCCGCTCGGATCACCTGCGCAGCTTCCTGGACGAGTAGGCACCGGCGGCACCCGGATGACGGAAGAAACGGCAGTGCTCGGTCGCGTGCTGGTGGTAGACGACGACCGCGGCCTGCTCTCCATCATCCAGGGTATTCTCAGTAAGGATTACGACGTCACCCTGGCGTCCTCCGGCCCCGAGGCCCTGGAGGCACTGGCCAGGGACGGTGCTGACCTGGTACTGCTGGACATCATGATGCCGGACATGGACGGCCTGGAAGTCTGCGCCAGGATCAAGGATAAACCCGCTACCGCCGATCTGCCGGTCATCTTTCTTACCGGCATGGAAGACGAGGATGCCGAAGAAGCGGCGCTGGATGCCGGTGCCGCTGATTTCATTTCCAAGCCCATCCGGCCCCGCATTCTTGAATCACGCGTGCGCATGCAGATGCAGAACTACCTGTACCTGCAGTTCCTGGAAAAGATGCTACGGGAGAAAAGCACCACGGTAGAACGCCTGCGGGCGGAAACCGAAAAACTGCTGAAATCTATCGGCCTCACCGCCAGTAAGTAGCCCCCCACCTACCGGAGACCTGATGAGCAACTTGTTTGCCCCCCTGCCCTTTGCCTCCGGCAAAGTGATGAAGAATCGCTTTATGCTGGCGCCGCTCACCAACCTGCAGAGCCACGATGACGGTGTCCTGTCCGCGGACGAATACCGCTGGCTGACCATGCGTGCCAAAGGTGGCTTCGGGGCCACCATGACCTGCGCCTCTCACGTGCAGGCTGCCGGCAAAGGCTTCCCAGGTCAGTTGGGCTGCTTCTCCGATGATCACCTTGAGGGCCTGACCCGCCTGGCCGCCGGCATTCGCGCCAACGACAGCCTGGCCCTGTTGCAACTCCACCATGCCGGCATGCGCTCACCCGAGGAAGAGATCGGCCAGCAGCCGCTGTGTCCTTCAGACAACGAGCAGACCGGCGCCCGGGCGCTCAGCGCTGACGAGGTCGAGCAGCTTCGCGAGGACTTCCTGGCCGCCGCCCGGCGGGCCGAGCGGGCGGGCTTTGACGGTGTGGAACTGCACGGCGCCCACGGCTACCTGCTGTGCCAGTTCCTCAGCCCGACCATCAACCAGCGTGACGACGCTTACGGCGGCAGTCTGGAGAATCGTGCCCGCTTGATCCTCGAGCTGATTGACGGCGTTCGCGCCCACTGCGCCCCCGACTTCCTGCTGGGCCTGCGGCTATCGCCGGAGCGTTTCGATATACGCCTCGGGGAAATGCAGGAGCTTGCCCAGGAGCTGTTTCGGCGCGGCCAAATCGACTTTCTCGATATGTCCCTGTGGGATTCCTTCAAGGAACCGGCTGAGGATGATTTCAAGGGCCGCACCCTGCTGTCCTGCTTCGCGGAGCTGAAGCGCGGCGATGTGAAACTCGGCACCGCCGGCAAGATTCGCTCCGGCGACGCGGCGCGCCGCTGCGTGGAAGCCGGCGCCGACTTCGTGCTGCCCGGGCGAGCCGCCATCCTCCACCACGATTTCCCGCGCTGCGTGGCCGCCAACGACAGTTTCGAGCCGGTACCCAACCCGGTGACAAAAGACTACCTGCGCGGCCAGGGTCTGGGGGAGAAATTCGTCGAGTACATGGCCGGCTGGGGCGGCTTCGTCGAGGAGTAAGCCGTAGCGGAAAGAGTGACGCCCCCGAGAGCGCACTCTATAATTCGCCGCTCATCTGCCAGAAGGCAAAGATACGGGCCCATAGCTCAGTTGGTTAGAGCAGTCGACTCATAATCGATTGGTCGTAGGTTCAAGTCCTACTGGGCCCACCACTCCCTCCGGGTGCATTCCGAAGACATAGGT